>JAKIUH010000189.1 GCA_021647685.1 Bacteroidales bacterium | reverse complement strand
CGTAAGAATATGAATGCAAAGCTGGTAGCTGCAATTTTTGCTTGGATTGGTCTTGGTATTGGAAGAATGGAAATGCTTATGTCCGGACAAATTCTCCCAATCATGCCTAAGGTTAGTATTCAAAAAAACTTGATACTTTATAATCCAACAATTTGGGAATGGGTTATATGCTTCTTTTCACTGGCTTTACTGTTGTTTTTATATACTATGGGTGAAAAGTATCTTAAGTTGGGTGCATCGCCCAAATTAGCAACTGAGTAGATTTTCCCGTTTTAATTGATAAACTAAAAGATATGAAACATCCATGATTAATAAAATACGCAAGGGCATGAATATTTAGATAGGTTAAAATAATCGAAATCCTTGATTTTAGTGGATGTTCCATGTGGCAATAGAAATAATTTAAAAAATAATCACATGAAATCGAAAGAAAAAATAATTATTTTCATGAAGAGCATTTTATATTGTGCCCTTATACTTATAATGTTGGGTTCGTTCACAATGCAAGCTCAAAAAAAATCAAGAGCCTACCTTAAATTTAATTATTTTAAAGGCAATGATGGAAGCAAAATGTTGGTAGCAGATTTAAAAACAAAAGTAAATAGAAAATTTAGACCTGTTCAAAATGCTGAAATTAATTTTTATGTAGCAACTGATACAAGCGATATACTTCTTGGCAAAGTAAAAACAAATGACAAGGGAAGGGCTAATTTTATAATTTCTGATAAACTCAAAGTTAAAGCAGATACAGGAGGTGTTTACACCTATATAGCAAAATTTGCCGGTAATGATACTTTAAAAGCCAAAACGTCTGATTTACAAATACAAGACATTCTTATGGATTTGGCTCTTAAAGAGATTGATTCGATTAAAACACTGACATTAAGCGCTTTTTCCATAAAAAATAATGGAGAAAAGAATCCGCTAAATGATGTAGAAATCACATTTTATGCAAAACGTTTATTTAGTCTTTTGCCTCTTGGGAAAAAACAGTTAAGCAATGGAACATGTAGTTTGGAGTTTCCGACTGATTTACCCGGAGATTCAGCAGGGAATGTTCTAATATTTGCAAAAATTGAAGACAATGACAATTTTGGTAATGTAGAAAAAAAGGTAATAGCCTCTTGGGGAATACCTGTAACTTTAAATAAAGAAACTTATGATCCATTTACGGGTGGTCCTTTTGCATCCTTTCTGCTTTTATCAGTATTGTTAACCGTAATTATTGTTTATATAGTTAATAAAAAACTTACAGAATAATAGTTTTAAATATATTGAATTTCAAATACATATACATTTTTAAATAATTAATATTAATCTTTAAATTTTAAAATTATGAGAAAAGCAATAAGAAAATTAATGATTGCAAGCTTAATGCTGGGTGCTATGCTATTTTTATTCTCAACAAATAGTAATGCTCAAGATTGGACAGTACCCGCAAACTATAAAAGTATGAAAAATCCTAAAGCAGGTGATGCTGATGCAGGAAATGTAGGTAAAGCATTATGGGACCAACATTGTAAATCATGCCATGGTAAAGAAGGTTATGGCGATGGAAGCAAAGCTGATGAATTAGACACTGAATTGAGAGATTTTTCAACGGATGAGGTTCAGTCTCAAACTGATGGTGAATTGTATTATAAGGCAATTATCGGTAGAGATGAAATGCCTAATTTTGAGAAAAAAATTCCTTCGGAGGCTGACAGATGGTTACTAATAAATTATATTAGAACTTTGAAAAAATAATGATTAACTTTTTAAAGCAAAGGGGTACTTTTAGTATCCCTTTTTTTATTCCCTCAATTTTTTTACGCTTATTTTTAAATACTTAGATAAACATCAGTCAACTTATTGTCAATATTCTTTATTCTCAAATATTTTTATAAAAAATAACCATCATTTTATCTTTAATCCGTATTACCCCTGATTATTATATCTGCAACTAAATGTCATTGGAATAAATAACACTATATCATTTTCTAAAATTTCACCCATTTACATAAGTTATTAATTCATGTATTTATTGATAAATAATCTTTTTTTATCGTTTTTCGATAAATTACTTGGTCTTTTATTGCTGACTTTGTATCTTTGCCTTTGAAATACTTATTTTTTTAAATTAAAATTATTAAAATGAAACATCCATTATTGGTTTTACTAATTGCTTTTATTGGTTTTGCATTTTCAAGTGATAAGCCCGCATATAAACTATTTGATCAAAAAGGTAAAGAAATAAAATATGCGAAGATGCTCAAAGAAATTCAATCGGCAGATATGGTATTTTTTGGAGAAAATCATACGGATCCTATCTCGCATTGGTTGCAGTATGAACTAACTGTTGATTTATATAAATTAAGAAAAAAAGATTTAATTCTGGGAGCTGAAATGTTTGAAGCAGATAATCAACTTATTTTAGATGAATATTTAGACAGTGTTTACGATTCCAAAAAATTTGAAGCAGAAATGCGTCTTTGGCCAAATTATAAAACGGATTATAAACCGGTTGTTGAGTTTGCCAGAGAGAACAGCATTCCTTATATTGCTACCAATATACCGCGTAGATATGCTTCGGTAGTTCATAAAAAAGGTTTTGAGGGCTTAAATGAATTAAGTGATGAAGCAAAAAAATACATCAGTCCTGATTTAGAACGTTTATATGATCCTGAGTTAAAATGCTATGCCGACATGATGAATATGGAAGGAATGCCGGCTCATGTCAATGAAAATTTTCCAAAATCACAAGCGGCAAAAGATGCAACAATGGCTTATTTTATTTTAAAAAACTGGGAAAAAGGTAAACTTTTTTTCCATTTTGACGGGGCATATCATTCTGATAATTTTGAGGGGATTGTTTGGTGGATTAATCAGTTAAAACCGGGTTTGAATATTAAAACCATAAGTGTAGCTTATCAGGAAAATATTGAAAATTTGGATGAAGAAAATATTGACAGAGCAAATTTTATCATTGCAGTTCCTGAAACAATGACACAGACAAACAAAGGAAGGTAAAAAATACAAAGCTTTATTTTTTTTAAAAAAAGCAGTTTTCGCTCCATTTGGGCTATGAAAACTGCTTTTTATTTTTGAAAATTTTTAAAGATGCAACATTTTAGGTTTGACAAAAGTCTCTTTATTGACCACTAAACCAAATCTGTTATGAAAACTTATCTATTCCTGTTTATGATGCTGTTTTCTTTTTATGGAGTATCACAGCAAATTTCTGAAAATACAGCCAAAACTGTTGCTAAAAACTTTTTATCCGAGAAACAATTTACTAATTTTAAAAAAACTAATCCCAAAATTGTTTTTGAAAAAACTACCGGTAAATCTAAAGAAAACAATTACTATATTTTTAATGATAAAAATTCACACAGCTTTGTAATTATTTCTGCCGATAAAAAAGCTTATCCTATACTTGCTTATTCTTTAGAGAATAATTTTCCAATTGCAAATATGCCGCCTGAAGTAGCTGAATGGCTGGCTATGTATAATTTGCAAATAGCTAAGTTAAAAACATTAAAAAAATCTGCTGAAGAAAAAGTAACACTTGCATGGAACAAATATAGTTCAACAAACTTTAATCCGGCTGCGAGTAACTTAAAAGAAACAGTTTTAACCGATGTTCCGCCTCTTATTTCTACTACCTGGAATCAAGGTAATTATTACAATGCTTTGTGTCCGGAAACATCTACCGGAGGCTCCGGCGGACATGTTTGGGCGGGATGTGTTGCGGTTGCAATGGCACAATTGATGAAATACTGGGATTATCCGGCAAACGGACAAGGTAGCCATTCTTACGTACACTACGTATATGGTGAGCAATCTGCCGATTTTCAAAACACTACTTATAACTGGGGCAATATGCCCAACTCTCTGTCAGCGCATAATCTAGATGTGGCAACACTTATTTATCACTGTGGTGTTTCCGTAAATATGAATTACAGCCCGACAGGCTCAGGCTCATACAGTAGCACTGCACGAGCATCATTAATAAATTATTTTAAATATAGCTCTAATACCTTATTAACCAGCAAAAATGCGTACACCGATGAAAATTGGAAAAGAATGCTACGAACAGAAATAAATGCAGGAAGACCTTTATTTTATGCAGGTTACGGAACAGGAGGTCATGCATTTAATTGCGATGGTTATCAAGGAACAGATTATTTTCATTTTAATTGGGGTTGGGGAGGAGCATATAATGGTTATTTTTATTTGAATGATTTAACTCCGGGAGGCAATAATTTTTCAAACTCACAATCGGTTATGGTAGGTATAGTCCCTTCAACTTTAGCACCTGTATTTGACAGTACATCTGCTATTGAGCTGTCTTGTGCAAGTCCTTATTCAGGTACTACAATTGATGGAACAAGCAATGCCAATATATATTCAATAAATTATTTGCATGAAACCGGTAAGGAAAAACTGCATAAAATAACTACTTTATTTCCCGGAAGAATTACTGCTAAATTAAGTGGTTTAAATACTAATTTAGATGTTTTTATATTAAAATATGCAAACAGAGAGACCGCTTTAGCTTATGGAGATTCTATTGCATTTTTAGAAGATGCTGAACCGGGAACATATTATATTGTTGTAGATGGGAAATATGCTGCCGAAGGAGATTATACACTTGAAGTAGTTTGCCCTGACAATAAAGCAGATTTAACAATTGATGAAGCATTTGTAACATCTATGTATGTTGAGCCCGGTCAAGAGTTTAATATAAACTGCAGACTTAATAATATCGGAATTAGTGATGCAGGCAGTAATGTAATGAAATTTTATTTCTCGAATGATAAAACACTTAGTGCCGATGATATTTTTATAGACTCCTTAATCATTGATACGCTGCTGCAAAAAAGCAGTATAAATATTGCTAAAAAACTTAATTTACCTATGGTAGATACCACAGGAATACAATATATAATTATTTATGCAGATGCCAACGATGATGTAGATGAAACCGATGATGAACTTAATTTTGCTTTTGCAAGCGTGCAAATTCCAAAAGCGGGATTAATGGACTGTTCTTCGGCAATAAATCTTGAAGATAATGTTTTATATAAAGGCAACGCATTGGTTTATGGAGATTCAATTATTGATAATTACAGCTGTAGTTGGGGTTTAAGCAATAAAGAAGTAGTACATAGTTTTACACCCGAATTTTCGGGAATGCTTTCTATGGAATTTTCCGAATCGTTGGAAGGAAATACTCGAGTCATTCTTATCCGGCTGTAATGAAAATACGTGTATCAAAGCTTTTAGTATTTGGGATTCCCAAGACACAATAACTACAGAACGTTTTCATGTTACAGGAGGGCTTACTTATTATCTTGTTGTAGATGGAAATAGTAATTCAGGAAACTCAGAAGGAGCCTACTCCATTAAATTAAATTTTCCAAAAGAATGTCCCTCACCGATTATTTATGCGCCGGCAGAGATAAATAAATGCGAGGGAGATTATTCAGTTTATTTATATACAGACTGGGGATATCCCAACTACCAATGGGTGAAAGACGATAGCGAAATTTCCGGAGCAAATAGTTCAGGTTTTGCGACTGACGAGTCCGGTTTTTACAAAGTAAAGGTTACTGAAAATGGGTGCACAGGAAGTTCAGAAGGGGTACAAATAAACTATAATTCCAAACCTTCCGGTGCTTTTATATCTGCTTTAGGTGATACAAACATTTGCGAAGGAGCTAGTGTTATTTTACAATTAACTACAGGGACAGGCTATACTTATCAATGGACTAATAATGATATTCCAATTGCAGGAGCTTCATTTTTGGATTACGAAGCTTTTGAAAGTGGTGTTTATCGGGCAGAAGTAACCAGTAATAGTTGCACAATTAAATCAAACCCTATTACTGTAACAGTTAATCATTTACCAAATCAAAATGGTGATACTTTGGATATGAGTAAAGACAGTCTAATCAGTTGGTGGCCATTTGATAATAGGGGCAAAGATGAAAGTGGAAATAATAATTACGCAAGTTTATTCAGTGTTTATCAAACAATTGATTATTCCGGTGGATATACAGCTTTTATGTTTAATGGAATAAATAGTTACATTGCTACTACTAAAAAGTTTGCTCACCCTGATACGTTTACTGTATCATTGTGGTTTAAAACAGAAGGCAGTGGGAAATTAATCGGTTTTGACAGCCTTCAATATATAGGAACAAGTCCCCAATATGACCGTCATTTGTATTTAGATTCAGCAGGACATATTTACTTTGGAGTAGATAATGGAATCAAAAATGTAATAAGTACCGGTGCTTCATTTAATGATAATCAATGGCATATGGTAACTGCCAGTTTATCACCGGAAGGAATGAAACTTTATGTGGATGCAAAATTATTGGCTGAAAATACATCAGTAATAAACGGTGCCGTATATTCGGGATATTGGAAAATGGCATACGGAAACCTTTCGGGATGGAGTAATGCTCCCGATGCAGAATATTTTAAAGGAAAATTAGATGATATTGCAATATATAACAGAGCATTAAGCATAGATGAGATTGAAGTTTTATACAATGAACAAACAGTAGCTATTTATACAGAAAATAATGTGATTTGCACTACCACAGGTAATACGAATATTGTAATTGAAAACTCAGAACCGGGAATTGAATATCAGCTAATAAAGACATCGGATAATACTCCGGTTGGCAGTGCTGTAAAAGGTAATTCAGGGACAATACATTTAAATACAGGTGTACTTGATAAAACCAGCTCATTTAAAATTTTTGCAAGTAATATCAACACCATGTGTACCACTTTATTAGATTCTGTTTACACAGTTTATGTAGATACAAATGTAAGTCCGCTTGTTGAAATAAACTCCAATAAAATAGCAAACGAAGCATGTATTGGAGATACAGTTTTTGTTATTGCCAATACGCAATTTGCAGGAGATAATCCGGTTTACCAATGGCAAATTAATGGAATAAATACCGGTTCTGATACTTCTGTTTTTATCAGTAATAAATTATCAGATAAAGATGAGCTAAAGCTTATTTTAAGCTCGTCTATTAATTGTGCATCTCCAAAAACTGTTTCAAGTGAAAGTTTAATTTTTACAATTCATAGTTTGCCGGATAATACCATTACGGTTAATGGTTCTTTTGATATTTGCAAAGGAGACAGTACAATATTATCAGCCAATGCCAATGCTGGTTATGAGTGGTATCTAATTGGAGAAGCATACCGGTTGGATACCACTCAATCTTTAATGGTTAGTGATTCAGGTGCTTATTATCTGAAATTAATAAATCAATTTGGATGCATTAGTTATTCAGATACCATGAAGTTTAATACTTATCCTTTACCTGAAATTAATATCAGGACAGATACAAGTATTTTTACCAATCAATCTGTTACTATTGGTACAGATGATTATTTTATAAGCTATTTGTGGAATACAGGAGCATCTGAACAGAAAATTACAGTTGATGGCAGTATTGGGCTTGGAGAACATGAATTTTGGCAGAAAGTAACCGATGAACATTGTTCAAACACAGATACCATTATTATAACAATAGAGCAAGTAACCGGAATTGAACATGATTTTATAAATAATGAAATTAAAGTATATCCAAATCCGGCTAATGAAATTATTTATATAGAATTTACTAAGGTTTTACAAAATAACTTGATTGTTGAAATGCGGAACAGTGTGGGTATGCTTGTTTGGTACAAGGTTTATAAACAAAATAATTCTTATATCACTGATAAAATTCGTGTGGATAATTATCCTAAGGGTATTTATTTTCTTAATTTCAAGAATGAAAATCATATGTCAGTACATAAAATAATTATTGAATAGAAATTAAAATAAATCAGGAAGATACTCGTAATTTAATAATGCTTTTGCCGTTTCGGGTGAATGTTTTTTAATGATACTTGAAATTCCCTTAATTTCACTATCTTTCAGTTGAACACGGGATATAAGTTTTATTGAATTGGCAACAACACTTTCATTAGATTTATTCACTGTTTTTCTGACATGATCAAAAATTAAGTTGGCAAACTCTGTATTGGGATTTAAAAGTTGGCTGAAACTAATTCCAAATTCATCAGCTATATCAAAAAAATCATTTTTGATAAGCGGGAAATGGGTACAACCTAAAAATAACGACAATTTATTATTTAGTAAA
>JAKIUH010000188.1 GCA_021647685.1 Bacteroidales bacterium | reverse complement strand
TCCGAGTAATCTTTTCTGAACTGCTGTTTGCTGAACGGGCAAAAGATATTCTCCTTGCCGTGTTCGCCACGCCTCGATAACTCGAGAGGGTATACCGTACTTTTCTAAATCGCCCACTTTCATTGTTTCACGTCACTTTCGGTAGTTGTTACTGCTTTGCTCTGTTCCCTAATTATATATGCTCATCACATACTATATGTATTCAGCCCACAAGACTGACAGCTCAAAGAGTTACCCATTTTCATCATACCGCCGCCGCAGTCAGGACAGGTTGAGGCATTGATATAGGTGTAGTTTTCCGCAGTTGATTTACCTATTTCTGTAAAAGCTCCATAAGGATGAGAATAATCTTCAAACATTTTGTTTTTTAAATATCCGATTCAATTTTGTTCTTGCATGATTTTGGTCTTCTGTTTTCGCATTGCTTTTAACGTAAAACCATAATATTGCACATATGTGCAGTTGTCAAGAATTATTTTGTGATTAGATAGATTTATTTTGTAAGTTGTTGTGGGGGTTGATTGTCTATGTACTAATAAAATTAAATCAATAAACAAAATGAAATCGATACATCTAATCCTTTTAATATTTATAATCTTTGCTGCCAGTAATGATACACAGCCGAAAAAAAAGCATCTGACAAAAAAAGAATTGGATAAATACGATAAACCTTTGGAAGCCGCCAATCGTTATTTATCTATTGTTGATGCCGAGCGGATTGAAAATTTTGCCAAAAGAAGAAACTGGAACATGAAACAAACTCAAGGCGGGATTTGGTATGAAATTTATGAACATGGTAAGGGGAAAAAAGCCAAAGAAGGACAAACTGCTTTATTAAACTATAAAATATCTTTACTCGACGGAACTTTATGTTACAGTTCTGACTCATTAGGGGCAAAAGAATTTGTTATCGGGCATGGAGGTGTAGAGTCGGGTTTGGAAGAAGGAATATTAATGCTTCACGAAGGCGATAAAGCACGCTTAATACTTCCCCCATTTAGAGCACACGGTTTATTGGGCGATATGAAAAAAATTCCTGCACGCTCAATTATTGTTTATGAACTGGAACTTTTGGAACTTAAATAAATTAAATTTGCATAAAACTTTACACAAAACAGACACAATAATGTCTAACTATATCACATATAGATAAAAAAATTTCAATCCTTTGCACTTTTATGCAAACGTTTGCACATCCGTTTGCGATGATTTTTTGCTTAAAAACACAATAAAAAAATACAAAATTCAGTAAGCCTCCTTAATTTTAAAGTAGATTTTTAAAACCAACAAGAACACTAAACCAACAGATTTTTTTTGGGCTTAACATATTGATTTAAAAATCAAATTAAGTAAAAGCCATTTAATTACTATTATTAATCTACTTTTAATCTAAAAAAATGAAAAAGCTTATTTTATTTTTAATGTTTTGGGCTATTTTCCAACATCTCAATGCTCAAAACGATGTAATGATGCAGGCATTTTATTGGAACCTGCCGGTTGATGCAACTGCAAAAAATGGTACATGGTGGGATAATCTCAGCTCAAAAGCTACAGAATTAAAGACCGCAGGTTTTACCGGAATTTGGGTACCTTCACCTGCAAAAGGCAACTGGGGAATTTATGATATGGGCTATGGGATTTATGATCATTATGATTTGGGGAACTATAACCAAAAAGGAACTATTGAAACACGCTTTGGAAGCCGTGCCGAACTTGAAAATATGATTTCAGTAATGCACAACAGTCCTAAAATTGAAGTTTATGCAGATATTGTACTTAACCACGTGTATTCGAGCGATGAAAACGATGAGGTAAATCCGGCTGTAAAAGACTATGTCTTTTTAGAAGCTTTTACCAATGGCAGCCAACATGTACCCTATCCTACAAATGAAATTAGGTGGGTAATACCTAATGCAGGAGCCGGCGATTATTACATAAAAATTAAAGGATATTATCTCGATTACTCATTAAGCTATCAAGAACGCGCATATGATTTTCAAGTAGATTGGACAGGAGCCGGGTTTAACGCAACTTATAACTGGGAAACAGAACCTAATGACGGGAACGGACAAAATAATTTTGTTGCTACATCAGGTCAAACAATGCGTGGTTTTATTGGTGTTGAAGGAGATATTGATGAATATAAAATCACCTTAAACAGCACTAATGATATTGTTATTAAATTAACTTCACGCCGCCAAGTGGGCACTTCATGGGATTGGGCAGATCAAACAAGAGGCTATTATCCTTTTGAAGTTTGGCATAATGGTCAAAATCTGGCAGTAAGTCAATTAGAGGCACATACAAATACAAACATCAGTTATCCAAATCATACAGGCGTAGGCGAAGCAAATGTTAATTGGCATTATAATGATTTCCATCCGGTGGATGCAAATGATTGGTTGGGCGACTGGGGAACAAGTGATGAAATTATTCCGAATACCAAAGGTTTTGGAAATGATTTTAACACCTATAGTTCTACTGTTCAGCAAAGAATGAATGATTGGGGAGCTTGGCTGGCAAATCAAATTAATTTTGACGGGTTCAGATTGGATTTTGTAAGAGGCTTTCAGGAAGCTTATGTAGCAAGTTGGATAAATAATTTACCCCTTATTAATGGACAACAAAGATTTATTGTTGGTGAATATTGGGGTGCAGATTACCGAATTAAAGAATGGGTAAATAATGTTGCTTCGTACGGAGCCGATGCCGATGGCTTTGATTTTCCATTAAAATCGAGCTTAACAAGCATGTGTAACGGTGATGAGTACAGTTTTGATATGCGTTGGCTTAATCATGCGGGAATGGTCAGAAATGCCAATGGAAATGCATTACCCGGAACATCAGTGGTAACCTTTTTAGATAATCATGATACCGGTAAAGAACACGATAAATGGGTAACAAAAGATTGGAAACTCGGATATGCTTATATGCTAACGCACGAAGGTCGTCCATGCGTATTTTATCCTCATTACTATGGTGTAACAATGATTGACAATAACGATAATTCAATAACAGTTACTCCTGATGCTAGTTTAAAAGATGATATAAACAAGCTGATTTTCGTAAGAAAAACCTATTTGGGTGGTACTTTAAGCGTATTAAGTGAAATAGGTAATCCTTATCCTGCCGGAGATGCTTACAATGTTTACGTTGCCCGAAGACAAGGAAACGGAACAAAAGACGGAGCAATCATTGTACTAAACAATAGTTCTACAACTAAAGGATTATGGGTAGATTCCAGCCCTGCAGGATTTACCAATTGGAGTAACACTACTTTAACCAATGCTTTTACCGGTGCAACAACAACTGTTTACGCCGATGGAAGAGTTTGGGTTGAAGCACCACCAAGATCTTATGCCGTTTATGTACAATCTACTGACTATGTAGCTTATGGAACAAAAAGTTCCTTGGTTTCAGATAACACTCAATCACTAACACCGCTTACCGATGATATATTTGCTTTTCAGGTATTCCCCAATCCTTTCTCAGAATCTACAAGAATTAGATTTAATATTGCCAAAAAAGCAAACATCAACATAGACATTTTTGACAAAACCGGAAGAAAAGTAAGCAGTATTTTCAATGGAGAAAAAGAAGCAGGAAACCAAGAATTTACATGGAAGCCCGAAGGCATTAAATCAGGAGTATATATTGCAGTAATAAACATTAACGGACAAATTAAAACACTTAAACTCGTTATTAATAATTAGGTTAATTGAAAAGGCACTCTTTTTAAGAGTGTCTTTTTTTCTACAAATAATTCGCTATTTCAGAAAAAGAATGAACTGTAGGTAAGCCGGTAATTGATAAACGCTCGTATGATTGATGACCATAGCTTACAAGTATGCAATCAATACCTACTTTCTTGGCAACTTCTGCATCATGTACCGTATCGCCGATAAGTACACATTCTGTAAGCGGAATATTGTGTTTTTGTAACAATTTTTTGGCTAATTGAACTTTACCCCCTGCAAAATGATTGTCTAATCCCGAAACATCTTCAATAAATTTGTAAATGGCAAAATATTTTAAATCATCCAACAATTTATTATGTTCCCGTGCCGATAATATAAACTGTTTTACACCTTTGCCTTGCAAAAGATGTAATAGCTCATGAACAGAATCATGTAATTTACACTCAAAGCGTTTTTGATTATAGCCTTCAATAAATTCAGTTCCTAAGTTTTCAAAAGATTCCTTTTCAAAATCAAAGCCTAATTTTTGATAATAAGCTTTCACAGGAAAATCAAAAACCTGCTTATATCTTTCAATACTTATACTTTGCAAGTTTCTTCTTTTTAAGATATTGTTCATAATATCAACACATAAGCGAAGATCATCAAACAAAGTTCCGTTCCAATCCCAAACAATATAGTTGTATTTAATTTTGCTCATTATTTATCTTCTTTTTAAAATATTTAGCATATGCAAGCCCTTTTTGTACATAATCAGGGTCAAAAGTTTCAGGTTTTCCCTTAGCAGGATATTTTTTTCCTGCATTGTGTAAATGAAAAGCATTTTTATAATCCTTATTGCGTAAATAATTCCCATAATTATTATTTATCCAAACCAGTGCCCAATAAATATTATTGTTTCCTTTTAATTCATCTAATGAAATATTTAATTCAAAAATTTTGTATCCCATAATTTGAAAAGGACCATAAGAACATGCAAGTTTTTTTAAATCATTTTTTGAGATGCTATTTAAACGTTTTTTGTTAATTTTCTCCAAACCCTTAATGTTTCCCCTTTGAGTAAGCAAAAGTTTGCGATAAACTTCTTTTTCACAACGCACCGGTACATTTTTTTTACCTGATGATTCGAGCATTATCAATGCAAGCAAATAATCTTTTGGTAAATCAAAACTTTTGGCAAGCGAATCAATAGTTTTTTCATAATTAAACAAAACCATTTCCGTACCTCCTTTGTTATTTAAGCGGGCATTAAATTCTAAATCATAAGCCAGCAAAAAACCCGCAAACAAAAATAAAACTGAAAATACAGGTATAAAATATCTTTTCTTCATAATGAATTTATGCGCTATTTACCTTTAATTTAGGGATTCAACCATCTAACAACCAATTATCTATTAACGTAATAACTTTATAACTAATCATAGTCTATAAACGTTCAAATATTTTTACGGACGATTTGAAGTTTACTGACCAATTATAATAAAATTATACGTATTTTTGCTATTAAATAAAAAGCAATTACAGAAAAAAGTTTTTTTCTTACTGTTTGGCACGAATTTTAAGTATTAATATCAAAAAACGTATTGAAATTGGTCAATTAACTAAGCTTTATTATCTTTGTCATTGATTAAGTTTTGCTTGAAATAAAATAGTTATGTTAAAAACATATTTAAAAAATATAAAATTATTGTTGTTTCTTTTTGTTGCTCTCATGACATTAGGCAATTGCAATAACAACGAAGAAGAAGACAATCAGGATAATACCATTGATACCCTTGATTTAAAAAATCCTAAAATCATTAAAATTAACAACCGGCTTTTTAGTGTTCCCTCACCCTATCAGGTAGCAGTTTTAGTAAAAAACAACAATGTACCTTACGATAAAAATTTATTAAACCCTGTTCAGAATCAAGCAAACTACGCAACCAATTTTAAACAAGCGCTTAATTTGGGAGTTTATGGTGCTGATTTAAGCTATTTGAATATTTATGAACAATTACCCGATGCAGCTTCTTATTTTGCTGTGGTTAAAGTGCTGTCAAAAGAACTAAATATTTTAAGCACTTTAGATGATAAGCTCATGAAGCGAATAGAAGCAAACAGCAATAATAAAGATTCATTAATGTATATTATGTCCACTGTATTTAGAGATGCCGATGCTTATTTATTTAATAGCGGACAAAATGAAATTGGTGTATTGGTAATTGCCGGCGGTTGGATTGAGAGTTTGTATATTATGACCAAAATTTTACAGCAAACCAATAATAATGAAGAAATTTTACGAAGAATTGGTGAGCAAAAATATCCTTTGGACAATTTAATTGAATTAATGCGTCCTTATTATAACAATATTTCAGACGAATACGATAATTTTTTATTGCAGTTAGTTGATTTGGCTTCAATTTTTGACGGTGTTGCTATTGAATACACCTATTCAAAACCAATAACTGATGTTGAAAACAAAACAACTACAATAACCAGTACTACAAAAACTGTAATTAACGAATATCAGATTCAGAAAATTACAGAAATGGTTGATTCAATAAGAACAGGTATTGTAAACTAATGAATACAAAAATAAATCTTTTTATAAATAAAGGTAAATGAAAAAATTTACATACTATATCATCACTTTATTGATATTTTTATCCATTCAACACAAAATATTTGCTCAAGCAGATACACTTGTTCAATTTTGTGCAAAAAATTTAACTGCTGACTATATCTCTGACGGACAACAATACATCGCCTTACTAAATGGTGATGAAATTGCAGAATTTCGGATTACCTTTTATGGTAAAAGTACTTACCGTATTGCAGCATGTAGCGGACTTACACAAGGAAATTTGATTTTTACGGTTTATGACAGAGAACGAAATGAACTTTTTTCAAACCGTAATTATAAAAATGCTCCTTACTGGGATTTTAAATTTAATTCAACAATGCAATGTATTATTGAAGCTCAACTAGACCCAAAAGGTCCGCAATCGGGTTTTGCTATTCTACTGGTTGGTTTTAAAAAATAGTTTTCCAAATAAACTTCCTGTTTTTTTTTATATTTTTATTTTGTTAATTTAGCCTTTTGCCAAAATTAAGTTTTACCGGGTTTGGGTAGCGCATAATTTTTATTTTTTAAGCATAAAAATGCTTAAAATTTGCTGTTATTTTTACGACAAAATAAACTATTGAATAATCGATGAGTGAAAAGATTCTAAAAGCACTAATGCAATTGTTTGCTATTATTGCAAATCCAAAAAGCAATAATACCGACAGAAGACCTGTTGTAGAATCTTTTCTGAATCAACAACTTAACAAAGAACTGGTTGAAGAATACCTCCATGTTTTCGAATATTTTTATGCCATACACCAACAAAAACAAAAACACCAATCAAAGATAAAAAGCATCAAACAAACGGCTGCCAGTTCTGTTAAAGTATTAATGATTTGTACCGAAATTAATAAAGAACTGACTCAAAAACAAAAATTAGTAGTTTTAGTGCGTTTGCTTGAATTTATTAATTCGGATAAAGACATTACCCAACAAGAATTTGAGTTTGTAGAAACCGTTGCCGATACATTTCATATTCCACGTTATGATTATAAGCTGATTAAAGATTTTGTATTATCCGAACCGGGAACCATAAACAATAAGAAAGAGTTACTGGTTATTAATTCGGAGAAAGATACAATTTGCGAAAAATGCAGATTATTGCAGGTTGAGAATTTTCGCGGACAAATTCTAATATGTGCAATACCCTCGGCAAATATGCACCTGCTCCGCTTTAGTGGAGAGAATGAATTGTACATGAATAATCAGCTGCTCGACCAAAGCCGTGTGCATATCCTTTCGCAAGGAGCATCAATAAAAAATGCCCGAATGAAACCCATTTATTACAGTGATATTATCAGTGCATACAATATTGATAAAGTTAAGGCACAAATTGTTCTTGAAGCACATAATTTACAGTATAAATTCAAGAACGGGGTAACCGGATTGCACAAAATGAATTTTGTAGTTCAATCGGGCAATTTGGTAGGAATTATGGGAGCCAGCGGCTCGGGAAAATCAACTTTATTAAATGTTCTTAATGGGAATTATCTGCCGGAAAAAGGCGAAGTGTTGGTTAACGGAATTGACATTCACAAAGACAAAAAAGACATTGAGGGCTTAATCGGTTATGTTTCGCAAGATGATATGCTGATTGAAGAACTAACGGTTTTTGAAAACCTCTATTTTAGTGCACAACTAAGTTTTGGAAATTATAATAAATTTAAGCTGATAAGAACCGTTCATAAATTATTAAAAAATTTAGGACTTTATGAGGTTCGCAATATGCAAGTGGGTTCGCCCTTAGATAAAAAAATTAGCGGCGGACAACGTAAAAGGCTTAATATTGCATTGGAGCTTATTCGTGAACCCACCATATTATTTCTTGATGAGCCTACATCCGGTTTATCTTCCAGAGATTCGGAAAATATAATGGACCTACTCAAAGAACTTGCGC
>JAKIUH010000187.1 GCA_021647685.1 Bacteroidales bacterium | reverse complement strand
AAATATCCGTTTAAATCAGGAATCATAAAGTATGCTAATGATGCTATGGGGATGAAATCTACTTTAACCGTTTATTTTGATGATTATGGCAATAAAGAATGTGCCGTATCGGAAATAGCTATGAACGATCAAAAAATGACCATGCGCAGTTTAGTGGTTGATAATTATCTTTATCAGTTAGCTATGGAACAAGGCTCCGGTTCAAAGGTAAAGGTCGATGATAATTTTCAAACTTATTTATTTGACACTAACGAGTTTGAAAAAAGAATGGCAGAAGTGAAAGGCAAAAAATTGGGAACGGAAGAAGTATTAGGAAAGCCCTGCCAAATATATTCAATGGAAGAAAATGGTGCGGTTTCAAAAATATGGGTGTGGAAAAATGTAGTATTAAAAATGACTGCCACACAAGATGCTATGGAAATGAGTATGCTGGCAGTTGATATTAAAGAAACCAACGATTTTCCAAAAGGTATTTTTGAAATTCCTCAAGGATTTAATATCGAGGAAATTAAAGCAGATGATTACAGCAATGAAGATATTGATGATTTTGAAGATGAGAATGCTGCCGGATAAATCATGCTAATCGTTTATATTATCAGCCTAATAATTGCATGCGCATACATTGTTTTGTTGTATGCTTTAATTAGGGGTTGGAATAAATTAAAAAATACGGGAAAGGATTCTAAGAATCCTTTTTCTGTTTTTATTTCGCTTATTGTTTCTGCACGAAATGAGGAAAAATATATAAATGGTTTTTTAGAGTCAATAGCAAAACAAAGCTACCCTCAAAATTTATTTGAGCTCATTATTATTGATGATGCATCGGAAGATAAAACAGCTGAAATTATACAATCTTTTTGTCAGAGATACGATCATTTTAAATCGATATCCTTTAAAAATCATAAAGGGAAAAAAACAGCAGTAGATTTTGCCGTAAAAAATGCAAAAGGAAATTTAATTGTACAAACTGATGCCGATTGTATCCAGCAAAGCACTTGGTTGGAAGAAATTGCAAAAAAATATCAACAAAAACCTGCCCAAATGATTCTTGCTCCTGTTTTAATGAACTATTCCTCCGGTTTTGAAGCAATGCAAGCTCTTGATTTTTTATCTTTAATGGCTTCGGGTATGGCTGCTGCCGGTTTTAATAAACCGATTATGAATAATGCAGCAAACCTTATTTTTGAAAAAACAGCCTATTTAAACTTGAAAAATCCTAATTTTAAGCAAGTTTCATCGGGGGATGATGTTTTTTTTCTTTTAAATTTAAAGAAGAATAAAGGAAAGATAGCAGTATTAAAATCCCTGCCGGCAACTGTTTACACAAAGCCCGAAAAAACACTTAAAAGTTTTATTCGTCAGCGAAAGCGCTGGACATCAAAAAGCAGATATTATCGCGATAAAGATATTATTTTTACTGCACTTAGTGTTTTTTTAATAAATTTTGCTATGCTAATTTCTTTAATTACAAGTTTTTCCATTCCTAAAGTATTTTTTGTTTTTCTATTGATATTTTTTATTAAATCTATATTCGATTTTATTTTTCTTTATCGTATCAGTCATTTTTTCCGACAAAAAAAATTACTTAAATATTTTGTGCCTGTGCAAATTTTAAATATTTTTTTTGTTCCCTATATTGTTTTTACAGGTTTATCTGTAAGTGTTCAGTGGAAGTAGTGCTTGGCTATTTTGCGATAAAACAGTACATTAACCGTAAAAGTAGATTATTTATTTTTTCTTTCCGGTAAGTATTATTTTGTAAATAAGAATTTTTTTATCTGTCTTTATAATCCATAGGTATAGTTTAAATCGATTAATATATAGACATTATTGATTTGACTTATATTTAAAAATTTCGTTACTTTGTATAAGTATTAACTTAAATTTTTATGTAATGTCAAAAAATAAAAAATTAACAACAGCAGCCGGCAGACCTTATTATGAAAATGAGGATAGCATGACAGTAGGCCGGCGCGGACCCATTTTGTTGCAAGACATTTATTTGCAAGAAAAATTGGCACATTTTAATCGTGAACGCATTCCTGAAAGGGTTGTGCATGCAAAAGGAACAGGAGCTTTTGGTACTTTTAAAGTAACCAATGATATCACTAAGTACACAAAGGCAAAGCTTTTTAATAAAGTAGGTAATGAGTGTCGTGTGTTTGTTCGTTTTTCAACAGTTGGGGGTGAAAAAGGCAGTGCTGATACAGAAAGAGACCCACGTGGTTTTGCAGTAAAATTTTATACTGAGGATGGAAATTGGGATTTAGCAGGGAATAATACGCCTGTATTTTTTATTAAAGACCCTAAAAAGTTTCCTGATTTTGTTCATACTCAGAAGCGCGATCCCAAAACCAACTTAAAAAGTTCTACCATGATGTGGGATTATTTTAGTTTAAATCCTGAAAGTTTACATCAAGTAATGATTCTTTTTAGCGATAGGGGCACACCTGATGGATACCGGAAAATGAATGGATACGGAAGTCATACATTCTCTATGATTAATGATAAAGAAGAACGTGTTTGGGTTAAATTTCATTTTAAAACATTACAGGGTAACAAAACGCTTACTGCGGAAGAGGCAAATATTTTAAAAGCCAAAGACCCTGATTATGCTCAAAGAGATTTGGTAGAAGCAATTTCAAAGGGAAATTTTCCTAAATGGGCTTTGAAAATACAAGTGATGACTAATGAGCAGGCGGAAAAATTTAAATGGAACCCGTTTGATGTAACAAAAGTTTGGTCACATTCTGAGTTTCCTCTGATTGATGTCGGAATAATGGAATTAAACGAAATTCCGGCTAATTATTTTGCAGATGTAGAACAAGCAGCATTTGAACCTTCAAATATAGTTGACGGTATCGGACTTTCTCCTGACAAATTATTACAAGGTAGAATATTTGCTTATCCTGATGCACACCGATATCGATTGGGTGTTAATTATAATCAAATACCGGTAAATCGTCCAATCAATGAAGTGAATAATCATCAAAGAGATGGATTTATGAATGTTGACGGTAACGGAAAAGACAGCCCAAATTATTTTCCAAATAGTTTTGATGATATTAAAGCCGATAAAAAGTATAAAGAGTTAGCCTCTGTTTTAGATTCAAATATTGCGGATACCTTTGATAGAAATGAAAATGACGATGATTTTTATACTCAACCCGGTGATTTATACCGTAAAGTAATGACAGATACAGAGCGAAAAAATACGCTTAATAATATAATCAGCTCAATGAGTGGTATATCCGGTCCACGTTCAAATGAGATTATTCAAAGGCAGTTAATGCATTTTTATAAAGTAGATAAGAGTTTGGCAGAAGATATTGCCAAAGGATTAAAGGTAGATTTTAAATTTACGGACTAATTGATTACCTACTTTTGATAAAAAAATAAGTCTTAATTATATTGTCTGCAAATTTAAAAGCTGTAAAATATCAGTAAAATACATCTTTTACCGGTATAAAAAAGTAGTTTAATTCTCTGTTTGTTCAAATTGATGGCTGGGGTGCTGCTATATTTGTTAAATATCCAATATTTAATAAGTATGATAGCATGTCGGCTATTTGTTTTATTCAAAGTTTACAGGTGTTTGCCTTTCTCTGTTTACATTAAGTTTTAAAACATCCGGTCGCGAATAGTGACCCGAGGCATCAAAATTTTGACGCTCTTCATAAACCTTACTAATATTTATATCCGCAATAATTAATGCTTCTTTATTTATTACCGGCTCTACCACCCATTTTCCATCAGGTGCAACAATACATGAACCTCCATCTGCCATTATATCGGGTGCATTGTTTCGTATTAACTCATAATGCGGAATATCTGCGGGAATATCAGTTTTACGCATTAAGCCCGAAACGGATACTACATATGAGCGAGACTCTTTTGCAATAAACGGACTTATATCTACTGTATTTCTATATGCACCGGGCCAAACAGCAATGTGCAGGTTTTCTCCTTGGGCATATAGAGCTGTTCTTGCCATTGGTATCCAATTTTCCCAACAATTTAAACCACCTGCACAAAAATTTTTAATATCATGTACTTGTAAACCATGACCATCACCCGGAGCCCAAACAAGGCGCTCTTCATAAGTTGGTTGCAGTTTTCTATGTACTGTTTCTATTTTTCCTTTTGCATTAATAAATACTAATGAACAATACAGACTATGTCCTCCGCGATTTTTTGCCCGTTCAATAGTTCCAAGGTAAACCGAAAGCTGATATTTATTGGCAAGTGTGCAAATTTCACTTAAATCACCTTTTTCTATCTGTACTGAATTTTTAAGATAATGTGCATATAGTTCCTTTTGTATTGTTGAGTTAAATTCGGCTCCATTTGTAAAGGATAGCCAAAAAGGATAACCGGGCAATATAGCTTCACCAAAAACCAATAAATCACATTTTTTATTACCTGCATCAATAATGTAAGATTTTATTTTATCAATGGTTTTTTCTTTATTTAACCAAACAGGTGTTATTTGTGCCAACCCTATTTTTAAATTCTCTTGACTATCCATAACTTTTTTTTAAAAACCTTCTGTATTCTTGTGAAATTTCAAATACTTTTTTTAAAATATTTTGTTCCTTTTCGTCAAATATTTTGTTGCGCCTTTTCATAACTACCTCATTAACTTCAAAGGCTTTGTTAAGTTTATATTCTTTAAAACCCAAAGCACCACCCCATGAAAATGAGGGTATAAAATTACGCGGAAAACCGGCTCCGTATATGTTGGCATTTACTCCAACAACAGTCCCTGTATTAAACATTGTATTTATTCCGCATTTTGAGTGATCTCCCATAATTAAACCGCAAAATTGTAAGCCTGTTCTGGCAAAACCTTCGTTAGCATAACTCCATACTCTTACTTCTGCATAATTATTTTTCAGGTTTGATGTATCGCTATTGGCTCCAATATTGCACCATTCACCCAAGACGGAGTTTCCTAAAAAACCATCGTGTCCTTTGTTTGAATTCGCAAAGATTACCGAATTATTAATTTCTCCACCTATTTTTGAGCCGGGCCCGGCGGTAGTAGGACCGTATATTTTAGCACCCATTTTTACAACAGCATTTTCTCCAAGTGCAAAAGAGCCTCTTATTAGTACTCCTTCCATTACTAATGCATTTTTTCCTATATAAATATAAGCATTTTTTGCATTAATGGTGGTAAATTCCATTTCAGCTCCTTTTTCAATAAATATATTTTCGCCAATAATGCGGTTTGTGCTGCTAATTGGTTCGGATGTTTTGTTTTTTGTCAGTAATTTATAATCGTTTTCAATTTCTTGACCGTTAAGTCTGAAAATATCCCAAGGATATATAATTTGTGAAAATTTAATTTTCGTTTTAATTTTTTCAAAACTACTTAGTTCTCCATCAAATAAAATTTCGTGCTCTGAACAAAAAGCAATAATTTGATTTTCTTTATAGAGGACTTCCCCGGTTTTTAATCCTTTAATTTGTTCAACAATATCATTATTCGGTAAAATATTGCCTTTTATGTAGATATTATTTTGCAAATATTTAACAGGAAATTTTTCTTGCAAATAGCTTTCAGTCAAATAGCTGCAAGTAGTGTTTAAATATTTTTCCCATTTTTCTTTAATGGTCATTATTCCTATCCGCATTTCGGATATAGGACGGGTATAAGTCAGGGGCAATAGCCTAACCCTGCTTTCTAGTGTGTCAAATAAAATATAATTCATGATTTTTTTAGGTTATTATTTACTTTACGAAAGTAATTAAGGAGCTTTTAACAAAAAAATATTTTCGAGTTTTTGATTAAAAAAAAAAGGAGTTTCGTTAATGAAACTCCTTTCTGTAATCTTATTTTTAGTTTTTCTAATTTCCAAGAAATTTACCATTTTCCCAGTTACCTTCTTGAACTTTACCGTCGGCAGTAGTTAATTTACCGTATCCGTTAATTTTGTTATTCAAAAATTCACCTTCATAAACGTTTCCGTTTGCAAAAGTATAAGTGCCTTTTCCTGTACGTTTACCGGCTTTAAACGCGCCAACATATTTATCACCGTTTGCTCTGGTCAAAGTGGCTGTTTCTCCTTCAAGAGTTTCCGGTCGGTTATTTACAAAGCGTCCTTCATAAACATTTCCGTTCTTGTAAGTAAATTTCCCCATGCCGTTCATTTTATTGGCTTTAAATTCACCTTCGTAAACATTTCCGTTGGCAAAGGTCATTTTTGCTGTTTCACCTTCTTTGGTTTCCATTTTGCCGGCAATAAATCTTCCTTCGTAAGTACGTACTAACTTTCCGTTTTTATAAAACTCAAATTTACCAATGCCGTCCATTTTGTTTTTTACCCAGTCGCCTTCATAGATATTGCCTTTGGCAAATACCATTTTTCCTTTACCGTCTCTCATACCTTCTTTTACTGTACCGGTATAAACATTTCCATTAGTATAAGTAAAAGTACCTTCGCCATCAGGTTTACCTGCTTTAAAAGTACCTTCATATTTTAAACCTTTGCTAAACAAATAAATACCTTTCCCTTCGGGTTTGCCATCAACAAATGAGCCTTCATATTTATCGCCGTTAGCAAATTGAAAAACTCCTTCTCCATTCATGCAATCACCAGAAATGCATTTACTTCCATCGTCTTGTGCTGCAAGAAAAAAATTAAATAAAAACAATCCTGCAATTAAAAAAAATACTTTCTTTTTCATTTCTTCCATTTTTTAGTGAGTAATTTTTGTAAATATTCTGCATCACTTAGTACTTCATAGAAGACGCTTAAAAATAAATATTAAGCGTCTTCTATGAAGTACTAAATAATGTTCAAAAATGTTTACAATATCAATTCAAAGTTCGCAAATATATACAGATATGAATAATTTCAAAATTTATTTACGACATTTTTTCAGATAAACGCTTTTTTACACGATTTATTTTTGTACCTTTACATTAAATCAATAATAAAACGAAACGCAAATGCTGACCTTTATGCATTTTCCATGTTTTAAACGATGTGTAATGTTTTTTTGTTAAAATATGTGAAAACCTGCAACCTTTTTAAAGTTTTAACGTATAAGAATTAGACGAAAAGTAACTTTGGCATAAGTTCTGTAAAGAAAAAATGCACAATAATGAAAGAAATCTTGCATTTCGTCAAAAAAAATATTAATAATTTATCAACAGGTGATAAAAGATAATGTATTGATTCTTAACATATTGTCTTTTGTTGTATGTTGATAACTTCTAAAAAAGCTCATCAAAAATAGTTGACTATTGACTTTGATGACTAAATGTCATATCTTTGCATTCGTTATAATTAATAGTATATGAGACAGTTAAAAATAACAAAATCAATCACGAACAGAGAAAGTGCTTCTTTGGACAAGTATCTGCAAGAGATTGGAAAGTACGAATTGATTTCGGTTGAAGAGGAGGTTGAATTGGCTCAACGTATCCGTAAAGGAGATCAAGAAGCCATTGAAAAATTGACTCAGGCAAATTTGCGATTCGTTGTTTCGGTTGCCAAACAGTATCAAAATCAGGGTTTAACATTGCCCGATTTGATTAATGAAGGGAACTTGGGTTTGATCAAAGCTGCTGAAAAGTTTGATGAAACACGAGGTTTCAAATTCATTTCGTATGCCGTTTGGTGGATCAGACAATCAATAATGCAAGCCATTAATGAGCAGTCAAGAATTGTTCGACTTCCTTTGAACCAGGTAAGTTCTTTAAGTAAATACAACAAAGCTGTAGCTGAGTTTGAACAAAAAAATCAGCGCAGACCAACTCCTGAAGAGTTAGCAAAGCTTCTGGACTTACCCAAAGAAAAAGTTATGGATACCATGCGTGTATCCGGTCGTCATGTATCTGTTGATGCTCCTTTTGCCGATGGAGAGGATAACAGCTTGCTTGACGTTTTGGAAAATAATGATTCACCGGTTGCCGATAAGGAACTGATTAATGAATCGTTAAGTAAAGAAATTGACCGTGCATTCTCTACATTAACAGAGCGTGAACGTTTAATTTTAAAATTATCTTTCGGTATAGGTATGCCGGAAATGTCTTTGGAAGAAATTGGTGAAAAATTTGGTTTAACGCGTGAGCGAGTTCGACAAATCAGAGAAAAAGCCATTCGAAGACTTAGAAACACATCAAGAAGCAATCTTTTGAAAAGCTATCTTGGTTAAAATTACAGGAAATTACCCTGCGGTTCTTATTCATATCAACAAACCTTAAACTTCCGCAGGGTGATTTTTTAAACAAACCGATTAATCTTT
>JAKIUH010000186.1 GCA_021647685.1 Bacteroidales bacterium | reverse complement strand
CTAATTTTTTAATAATTGAATTAGCTTCATGCTTATATTTGTTTGCTTTTATTTTTAGTTCAACGGTTTCGCGCATCGGAATATTTTTTTCTTTTTTAATATTCCTGATTGCCGAAATTACTTCTTTTGTAGTTTCAAAATTTTCAAGCAAAATTTTATCGAAATCTTTTTTTTCAGGCATACGAGCCACTACAATACTTTCGCCTTCTTTTCTTTCTTCAAGTAATTGCCAAATTTCTTCGGTAATAAAAGGCATAAAAGGATGTAAAATACGTAGTATTTTATCAAAAAATGTAATCGTAGCATTGTAGGTTTTCGCATCAACAGGTTTCTGATAATCCGGTTTAACCATTTCCAGATACCATGCAGAAAATTCATTCCAGAAAAAGGTATAAACCGTCATAACCGCTTCCGATATACGAAATTCGGCAAATTGTTTATCTAAAGTTTCCAATACTTCATTCAATTTATGCTCAAACCATTGAATTGCTTTTTGTGCGGAATCCGGTTGTTCTATTTCATTGCTAACTTCCCATTGTTTTACCAAGCGAAAAGCATTCCATATTTTATTCGCAAAGTTTCTTCCTTGTTCGGGTAGTTTATCATCGTACAATAAATCGCCGCCGGCTGGTGAGCACAGCAGCATTCCGATACGTACTCCATCGGCACCGTATTTTTTCATTAGTTCAATCGGGTCGGGAGAGTTGCCCAATTGTTTTGACATTTTTCGTCCTTGTTTATCGCGGACCATTCCCGTAAAATAAACATTACTAAACGGCTTTTCATTACGGTATTCATAGCCCGAAATAATCAATCGTGCTATCCAGAAAAAGATAATATCATGACCAGTAACTAAGTCATTTGTTGGGTAATAGTAATTTATTTCCTCATTGTCGGGTTCATTAATGCCGTTAAATACAGAAATAGGCCAAAGCCATGATGAGAACCATGTATCCAATACATCTTCATCTTGGCGTAAATCATTTGCCGTAAGGTTTTGCTTGCCTGTTTTTTTACGAGCAATTACTACTGCTTTTTCAATATTTTCAGCTACAACAAAATCATTGCTGTCGGGTAAATAATAGGCAGGAATACGCTGACCCCACCATAACTGGCGTGAGATATTCCAGTCACGAACACCCTCCATCCAATGACGATAAACATTTTTAAATTTCTTTGGAAAAAATTTAATCGTATCGTTTAAAACATTTTCCAATGCAGGTTTTGCCAGTTCACCCATTTTTAAAAACCACTGCATCGAAAGTTTAGGCTCAATAACCGCATCGGTACGTTCAGAAAAACCTACCTTATTTATATAATCTTCAGTTTTTACCAAATATCCTTTTTCTTCAAGTTCTTTGGCTATTAATTTTCGTACTTCAAAACGGTCTTTCCCGATATATAGTTGTGCGGCTTCGCTTAAAGTTCCGTCGTCATTAAAAATATCGATGCTTTCTAAATTATGTTTTTGTCCGATTTCATAATCATGAATATCATGAGCCGGTGTAATTTTTAATGCACCCGTACCAAATTCTCTGTCCACATATTCATCTTGAATAACAGGTACAGAACGATTAACCAACGGAACGATTACTTTTTTTCCTCTAAACTTTTCAAATCGCTCATCTTCGGGGTGAACACAAACAGCAGTATCACCCAAAATGGTCTCAGGGCGTGTTGTGGCAATAGTTATGTAATCATTTTCTCCTTCTACTTGATATTTTAGATAATAAAGTTTTGAATTTAGTTCTTTATAGATAACCTCTTCGTCAGATACAGCAGTTTTGGCACTTGGGTCCCAATTTACCATACGGATGCCACGGTATATTTTACCTTTATTGTATAAATCTACAAAGACTTTGATAACGCTATCATAAAGTTCTTTGTCCATTGTAAAGCGTGTTCTGTCCCAATCGCAAGAAGCACCCAGCTTTTTTAATTGTTCCAGAATAATGCCTCCATGTTTTTCTTTCCATTCCCAAGCATGTTTTAAAAATTCATCGCGCGACAGGGAATTTTTATCAATTCCTTCGGATTTTAATTTGGCTACCACTTTTGCTTCGGTTGCAATAGACGCATGGTCGGTACCCGGTACCCAACAGGCATTTTTACCTTGCATACGTGCACGACGAATTAAAATATCCTGAATGGTATTGTTGAGCATGTGCCCCATGTGTAATACGCCGGTTACGTTAGGTGGCGGAATTACTATTGTGTATGGCTCACGTTCATCGGGTACCGATTTAAATAATTTATTATCTAACCAATACTTATACCATTTATCTTCCGTATTTTGCGGATTATACTGCGAAGGAATTTCCTTTGTCATTTTGTATTAAAATTTATAAATTGAAAACTAAAGCGCAAAAATATAAAAAGTATTTGTACTTTGCAGTAATACAATTATAAATTACAAGGTAATTGATTTTTCGGAAATGTAATTTTGACTTTTCGCAACATACATAGTCGGTAAGTTTGAGGTGATGAAAACTTACCGACTTTATAAAAAAATCTAATTGTTTGATTCAAAATCTTTTACTTTTAATTTAGTGATAATTCTTCTTCCCATTCGGTCATTTAAGTAGGTTTTGGGCGTACCTACCACGCCTTCGGCAGTTAGTTCGCTATTGTATGCGCTTTTAAATCCTCCGTTTTTGATAGTTTCAATCATATCAGTTAAAGTAGCATTAGCAACAAAAGGCACTTTTTCTAATCCTAAATCATCTGCAATAGCAAAGGCATCTTCTTTTTTAAGCCAAATACCGTTTACGTTAATATCAAAAAGAGCAAAACCAATGTCTTTACGATATAATTTTCCAACAGCTTGGATTTTATTTCCATATCCTTCGCCAAAAAGTACTACATCTTTGTTAAAATGTTCGGCTAATTTATCTTGCAGCGGATAAAATATTTCTTCCAAAACTTTTAATAAATATTCAGGAATAATTGCTTTATCGGTTCTTCCGCCAAAATGCACTTTGCCGGTTTCGTGTTCAAAATAAACCCGAATGTTTGTTCCGTCTATTTTTTCGTACCATTCCCAAACATTGTCTTTTAAATATTCAAATTCAGGCATCGTCCATTGTCCTTTCAATACATAATTTTTTCCTTTTCCTTCGGGTCTTTTAAATACCGTTTGAATTTTATGATACTTTAAAAAATTAATCATAATTACATGTTTAGTTATGAATTAAAATTAGCTACATAAGGCTTGCTGAAAAGCTCAGATGTGCATCTATTTTGTATTTTGTGAAGTGCAGATGTATATAAATACTTCAAACTGAATAAAATACAAAAGAGGTGTGCAGCTGAGCAGCAAAAAATATTATGATTTGTATATATTTGTATATAATAAATGCATGCTTTTTCGGACATTGTATTTGAAAACCTTGCATTTCGACCCAATAAAACAAACATAAAGTGTTGATTAATAATATATTTAGCGTTTTTCAGCAAGCCCTATTTATCATTTTATAAAACAAACAAATACCAAAACATGTATAAAACCTGTATATTTTTGTTTATCAGCATTTTTTGCCTGTTTTTTATCTCTTCTTGCGGTGTAGATACAGGCAAAGCCGCTGATAAAATCGGCAAAAAACAATTTACCGAAGAAAAAAATTTGGTAGATGTGATTGTATTAAAAAAATCAACTTTTACCAAAGAATTGTTGAGCAACGGAAAATTAAAAGCCTTACAGAAAAGTCGCTTAAAATTTGAAACCACAGAGCAACTCATCAAGTTAAATGTAAAAAACGGCTCACACATTGCCAAAGGCGGTATAATTGCCCAAGCAAACACCCAAAAAGCCCTGCAAAAAGTTAATCAGGCAAAATTACAAGTAAAAAAAGCCGAACTCAGCCGCGAAGAATTATTAATCGGGCAAGGTTTTTCGCCCGATAAATTAAATGAAGTGCCCGATGATATTTTAGATATTGCCAATACTCGCTCTGGTTGGCACAGTGCACAAAACGAACTAAAGTTGGCACAAAACGAACTGGAAAAACAAACATTAAAAGCCCCTTTTACAGGCATTATTGCCAATTTGAACCAAAAATTATACGAAAACATTAATCCTTCCGAGCCATTTTGCACTTTAATTGACGACCGTAAATTTGAAGTAGAATTTTCAATTTTGGAAAAAGAGCTTAAAGAAATAAATATCGGACAAAAAGTAAAAATTAAAACATTTGCCGATAATAAGTTGTACCAAGGCTACATTAATGAAATAAATCCTTTAGTGGAAGATAACGGAATGGTAAAAGTGAAAGCACTAATTAATAATTCCGGCAAACTTATTGAAGGCATGAATGTAGAAGTAATTATTGAAAATAAAATTCCCGAACAACTTGTGGTACCTAAACCGGCTGTGGTATTAAGGCAAAACAAAGAAGTACTTTTCCGCTACAAAAGTGGTACGGCATATTGGACTTATGTTATCACCGGATACGAGAACAGTCATTCTTATACTGTTACGGCAAACAAAGAGCGCGGTGCAGATATTCAGGCAGGCGATACGGTAATTATTTCCGGAAATTTGAACCTTGCCCACGAATCGAAAGTAGAAATCAGAAATTAAGAAATACCAAACTGTAACATGGTAAAATTTCTCATATCACGCCCCATAGCCCTTAGCATGACATTTGCTGCCATTGTGATTTTAGGCATTATCAGTATGTTTCAAATTCCTGTATCTTTACTGCCTGCAATAGATATTCCTAAAATCACCGTTCAGGTAGATAAACCCAACAGTCCGGCACAAGAGTTGGAAAACGGCATTATTAAGCCTTTACGCATACAACTGATGCAACTTGCCGGATTAAAAAACATCCGCAGCGAAACCCGCGATGGCTCTTCTCTTATTTATCTTGATTTTGAACACGGAACCCATATTGATTATGCATTTATCGAAACCAACGAAAAAATAGACCGTGCCATGTCGCAATTTCCTTCCGGCACCAATCGACCTAAAGTCATTAAAGCAAGTGCCACCGACATACCTGTTTTTTATTTGAACATCAGCCTGAAAGCACCCGAAAAAGAAAAACAAACAAATAGTTTATTTCCCGTATCGGAACAATTTATGCAACTCAGTCGTTTTGCCGGGCAAGTTATCAAAAAACGCATTGAACAACTTCCCGAAATTGCTATGGTAGATATCAGCGGTAAAGTTTTTCCCGAACTGTTAATCATTCCCGATATCAAAACTATGGAAAATTTGGGAATTAGCCTGTCTGAATTGGAAGCTACCATCAAAAAAAACAATGTCGATTTTGGCAATTTACTAATTCGCGACGGACAATATCAATACAATGTGCGTTTTGCCAATAGTTTAAAAAATAAAAATGATATTGAAAATATTTATTTTAACAAAAACGGACATTTAATACGGCTCAAAGATTTTGCACAAGTTATTCTGCACCCTAAAAAGCGTAAAGGAATGATTGTATCCGATAATCAAAACACTCTTTCCTTAGCTATTATCAAACAATCGGATGCTAAAATTCAAGATGTTGAAAAAAGCCTTCGTCGGCTACTCTCTTTACTGGAAAACGATTATCCCGACATTAAATTCAAAGTTACCCGCGACCAAACCCAATTACTTGATTATACTTTAAATAATTTGCAACAAAGCCTTATTTTGGGTGCAGTGTTGGCATTTTTAATCATGTTTTTCTTTTTAAAAGATTACAAATCGCCGCTATTAATCGGTATTAGTATTCCCGTGTCTTTAATCATTACTTTACTTCTGTTTTTCCTTAGCGGGATTTCCATCAACATTATTTCGCTTTCTGGCTTAATTTTAGGCATTGGTATGATGATTGACAATTCGATTATTGTTATCGATAACATCAATCAACACTATCAAAGAACCAGAAAATTGGATATTTCATGTGTAAACGGCACCAACGAAGTTTTTCGCCCGATGTTGAGTTCTGTATTAACCACTTGTGCTGTATTTATTCCTTTGGTTTTTACCGGAGGTATTTCAGGTGCTTTGTTCTACGAGCAAGCCATGGCGGTATCAATAGGCTTGTTTATTTCTTTGTTTGTTTCTATTACTTTATTACCTGCTTATTACCGTTTGTTTTATAAAAATGAAAAATCAAACACAAAAATTACCGAGTTTTTAAAAAAAATTAATAAAATTAATTACGAGAAGTTTTATGAAAAAGCTTTTCACCTAATAATGAAAAGACAAAAACTTGCATTATCGGTTTTTGTATTTTTAATTCTTGCCGCAATAATACTATTTATAGATTTAGATAAAAGACAACTGCCGGAAATCACCAAAGATGAAACTATTATAAAAATAGATTGGAACCGCAGAATACACATTGATGAAAACAAAAAACGAAGTTTAAACATGTTGGAGGCAATCAAAGGAGACTATAAACAATATACGGCAATGATAGGCAGCCAACAATATCTATTGGATTATTCGGGTAATGCCTCGTCTTCCGAAACGCAAATTTATATTAAAGCTGTTTCGCCAAAACAATTAAAAAAAATTATTTCAAGACTTAATACGGTTTTAAACCAAAAATATCCCGAAGCAAGTTTTCGTTTTCATGATGCCGATAATATTTTTAATGTTCTATTTCCTGATGAAGAAGCACCGCTGGTAGCACGCTTACGAGCCGTTAAAGAATTTGGAAAAGATAAAAACAAGATTTTGATTAATAATTTGGATTTATTGCGTAAAAATCTTTCGTCAATGCATATAACAATTCCTGCCCCGGTTTTTAAAGAGTTTATTGTACTTAAAACCAAGCCGGAGCAACTCTTACTCTATGATGTTGCCTTAAATCAAATAACCAAAAGTTTAAAAAATGCTTTTAACCAACAAAATATTTTTCTGATTAGCGGAAATAATGAGTTTATACCGGTAATTATTGGCTCAAAGCCACAGTTAATTAATGATATTATAGCCAAAACAACAGTACCAAACGGCAAAGGCAAACTCATTCCCTTACGCAACTTGATTAGCCAAGGCAGAGATTTCAGTTTAAAAACCATAACGGCAGGGCAAGAAGGCGAATATTATCCGGTCCCCTTGCAGATACCGGAGAATCAGTTAGAAAAAACGCAAAATATTATTCGTAATACACTCAAACAAAATAATCAATACGAAGCCGGTTTTTCGGGAAGTATTTTCAGCAATCGTAAACTGATAAAACAATTATCGATGATATTAATAATTTCATTGAGTCTTTTATATTTTATTTTGGCAGCACAATTTGAATCGCTAACCTTGCCTTTTATTGTACTTTTAGAAGTACCGATTGATATATTTGGAGCATTATTGTTGCTGAAAATTTTTGGCGCAAGCATTAATTTGATGTCATTAATCGGTATTGTTGTGATGAGCGGAATAATTATCAACGATTCAATCTTAAAAATTGATACTGCAAATCAATTAATGAATAAAGGCTATTCTGTAATGCATGCATTGTTAGAAGCCGGACACCGGCGTTTAAAGCCAATTTTAATGACCAGTTTAACCACTATTTTGGCATTGGTGCCATTTCTTTTTACAAGCGGATTGGGTGCCGATTTGCAAAAACCATTAGCACTGTCTATTATCGGAGGAATGATTATTGGAACATTGGTAAGTTTGTTTTTCATACCCTTGTTCTATTATTATTTAAAAAAATAAAATTAATAAACATGAAAAGCACCCTGCACCAACAAACAATACAACAATTTAACAATACAACAATACAATAATGAAACAAACAATATTCATACTGTTAATACTAAACATACTTACTAAACTTCCGGCTCAAAATGCACAAACCATAAGTTTAAAAGAAGTACTTGATATAGCCCAAAAACAATCATTAGATGCTTTTAAATCCAAAAATATGTATTTGGCAAGCTATTGGGATTATCGTTCCTTTGTGGCGAAACAATTGCCTTTTGTCGATTTAAACCTAAACCCTTTTGACTTGCGCCGAACAATTACAAAACGTTATGATTTTGACCAAAATGTAGATGTATTCAGAGAACAAAAAACCTTAGACAGTTATGCAAACCTGTCCTTAAATCAAAATATTCCTTTTACCGGAGGAAAAATTTATATTGACAGTGATTTATCGCGTTTGCTAAGTTATGGCGAAACCGAAATAACTACTTTTAGCGCAACTCTGATACGCTTTGGTTTAGTACAACCTTTGTTTGCTTACAACGACTTAAAATGGGAGAAAAAACTATCACCTTTGAAATTTGATAAAGAAAAACAAGAGTATAATCGCAGTTTAGAAGAAACAAA
>JAKIUH010000185.1 GCA_021647685.1 Bacteroidales bacterium | reverse complement strand
TTTATCGCTTTGAGCAGATAATATTTCATCTAAAACAATATCCGTTGTACTTGATTGGTATGCGTCAGAAGTTCTTTTTGTATAATATAAAATCCAATATTTAAAAAATATCTCTAAAGCATTTTTAAAATCGGCAACAAAATCATTATAGCTTTTGGCATCACCTTTTAAATAATCGCCCAAAGAAAAACGCACAAACCCTATTTTGTATGGTATAACAGCAATTCCTCGCTGTTCGGCTAATTTCTTAGTGAATTTTTCTAATGCCTGAAACGAAGGAATATTGTTCAGATGTAAATTAAACAAGTATGAACCATCTGCTTCTACAATCTGTGCATACTTATCCCAGCCGTTTTCTTTCATTAATTGTTCGGCAGCTTGTTTTGCCATCTTAAGTCGCTTATTCGATTCCTCGCGAAATACTTTATTTAAACGAAAAGTATTTAATGACTTAACCAAGCGATTTTGATAATATTTAAAGAAGGGTTTTCCTTTATAAAGAAAATCATCCGGCAAATTAAGCATTTCTAATTTATCCAATGCAAGCAATTCTTCAAGCAAGAAAATATGCAAGGGACTTCCTTCAAAAGGGGTAAAACGGGTAATTTTTTTGCCTTGTGTTTTTTTGGCTTTCAGATTTTGCTCATATTTACTCAATTCATTTTTAATATCGTGTTCAATACTTTTCCGGAAACTGTATATTGAGGCATTTTTTGCCAAACGTGCTTCGGAACGATCTTTTATTTTTTTTGCTAATTGGGCTGCCTCAATAATATTTACCAACATATATACCGAATTGGTATTGCATTTTTCCGGTGGATTTTGCTTTCGTGCATATTCAAAAACTTCTTTTTTAGCTTTTGAAAGAATTAATGCACCTAAGCGAATACCGGTTCCCCCAAGATTTTTAGTAGTAGATAGAGAGCTTACCATATTAATATTGGCAAAACTTGCCAAATTATTTACAATATATCGCGAAATTGTTCTCCATTTAGGCTCATCGGGGTCTTCCATTTTTACAGCATCACTGTATGCTTCGTCTAAAAACAAAGTAATTTTGCTTTTACTTACAAATTTTAAAAACTCAAGTAAATTTTCTTCATTAAAATCAGAAAAACCGGGTGGATTAGACGGGTCATTGATTACAATAGTTAAGTTTTCACAAAACCTGTCCCAAAGGCTCCCGCTGTCATCAAAAAGCTGGAAAGTGCTTTTCATACGTTGCAATTTCACCAGCAAACGTTTGTAATCAATGCGTCCCTTTTCATCATTACCAATTTCCAAATCAAAAGGATTCAAATCAAAACGGTCTGCCGGAAACAAGTCCTGATATTCCCAAGCAAGGTCTTTGTTGTAAAGTATATAAGGTCGTAAACTTTTCTCTGTATGAAAAAGAATATCTCGAATAATCATTTGCACATCATCCGATATAGATGTTTTATCAAGATTAGCCAAATCGCTAATAAAGCTTTTTATAATTTCTTGCTCTTCCGGCGATTTTAAATCATAGTCATCTTTTATTCCTAAATCGATTAAAAAATTGGCAAAACGACCTTTATTATCCGATGAATTTTCAGTTTTGATTAAGTATTCTTTATATTTTTCCAAAAAAAGGTTTATCCCGAAATTTTTATGAAAATGATTTTTTAATGTACGGTGATAATTTGTTGGTAAAATATCGAGTATGGTTCTGCACTGTTTCAGGATATTTTTATCTACATCTTTTAATTTACGTTGCAAAAGCCATTCACCATAAGTTTTAATTTGATTTCTACCTCCTCCCTCATTAATGGTAGCTATTAAAATTTCTTTATTATCCGAATAAAAATACTGGCGAGTACGTTCTTCAAATTCATGGATTAAATCAATATTCTGCTCTTTAAGCTTTGCTTGATTTTGAGTAGTTAATATTAATTGAATATAATCAGCAAGTTTTGTAAGTGCATATTTATCTTTAATAATTTGTTTTGAAAATTCATCAAACTTAAATAAAACAATATCACGCTCGGGTTTATCAATTTTTTCTATTTGAAACTTTTTCAGGTCATCCAATTCATTTTCATAATCTTTAATTTTGGCAAGTATCAGTTGATGATATTTTTCTAAACTCCGGATATTGATTTTATCTAAAATTAAGCGCAAATTTAACTGACTGTTAGCCAATGCACCCATTTTTTTTGAGTGCACTTTATTTAAAATATTGATAATTCCATTGTGAAAAGCAAATACCAATGATGTATTTGTACTGCGTGATTCGGGAGAATCATCAATAATCACAATCCTTGTTAAATAAGGAAACCAGCGCTCCTGAATAAAAATATTACGCCGCATGGATTGTGCTTTTACCAAAAACACTTTTGTGTAATTGTATCTTATTTGCTCAAATAAGTTATCGGCATCGGTAAATTCAATAATTTCAACATTATGCGGACTAAAAACTTCTTCCGATAATAGTTTTATTGCAGAATCAGCACTCCCGCCAACAACAGTACGTATAAAACCACTTAAACCTTTAAAATTAATTGTTAGTTCGGTTTTATTTAAAAAATCTTGGCGCTCTGTTGGAGTAGTGTAATGTGTTGATTGAATAATCATTTGGTCAAGCACATTCATAAAATATTTCCACTGTGCCTCTTCTTCATCGCCATTTACTCCTATTACATCACGAAATTTTTTTAATTCATCAGCTTTAGCACCTAACAACAAACGATATGAGTAATCTAATTGATTTTGAGTTACTGGCGGCGTTCCAACCGAATAATCATGTGCATTAAGTATATTTAAAGCTTCTTTTTTTGATTGCTCATCAATAGCATCAGTATCGATAAGCATATTAACTTTATTAACAAACAGTATCTGCTTTGCTTGATATTGAAATGCTTTGGAATCTTCATGCGGAAAAAGCAATAAAGAAACATCTCGATAACCGGGAATAGCTTCTTTAAGTTCCAAAATATGCCGTTCAATTTCAGCATTTTGCTTTACCGGATCAATGGGTTGATCGTGGCAAAGACGAACAAAGTTTGTTAATTGCTCAAGAATACTTGCCGGTAGAAAATTTTCGGCATTTTCGCCTAATAAAGTGTAAAAATTAATAAACTCTTGTGCATCAAGGCTCAAATTACTAAGTGCTTTTCCTGTAATGTACATGTAAAATAATTTAGTTATTGCAAAATTGGCACAAAGGTAAATAATATTTTATTACCAATAACTAATTAAAGGTGATAAAACATTAAAAAATCATTAAATTTAATGTGAATTTTACTTTTTTGAGCCTAATTTTCTGTAAATAAAAATACTTGTCTATAAAGTATTTGATTTTTGAAAATTTAAGATTTTTGACTAAAATGTCAAAAAAGGCAAGCATTTATTATAAAAAACGATAATATTTTTTTGCTGCACCGCTACACATCTGAGCTTTTCAACAAACCCTTATTAGCTTTATCCAATGTCTTTGTGCAAATTTTCAGACACAATTTTAAAATCAGGAAATATTTTTAAGCACATTACAATCTATAAAATCGGAAAAATAAAATTTTTAATAAAGTGAAAACAGAATAACTATACACCCCATTCTAAAAAATTATTTTTCAATCATTTTTTTCATTCCTTCAGTCATGTAAATTTTGTACTTATCCGGATTTTCAGGGTCAGGATAAATCAAATAAGCTTCTATATTCCCTAAGCGTTTTAATAAGTCCTTAGATTTTTCTAAACCAATAACCATACAGGTAGTAGCATAAGCATCGGCAGTAATACAATCATCAGCTATAATAGTGGCACTCAAAATAGATTGTTTTGCAGGATAACCGGTTTTAGGATTAATCGTATGACTGTATTTAACACCTCCTTCTTCGTAAAATTTCCGGTAATTGCCGGAAGTAGCCAAAGCCATGTCTTTAAGGTCAATAATTGCTTGCAGTTCACGATTGTTTTCATCAGAATGTTCAATGGGTTTATCAATACCTACCCGCCAAAATTTTCCTTCAGGATTTAATCCTTTTGCACGAATTTCCCCACCAATTTCAACTAAATAGTTTTCAATTCCTTTACTTTCCAAAAAACAGGATACATAATCAACAGACTGCCCCTGTGCTATAGCATTGCCATCAAGCATTACTCTTTTATCCGATTTAATAAGTTTGCCGTCCTTTAATTGCACTTTATCCATGCCTACAAACTGCATTAAACGATTAATCAAGGCGCTGTCAATTGTAGATTTTTTGGAGAAGCCAAAGCCATAAGCATTTACCAAAGGTGCAACCGTAATATCAAAAGCACCACCAGATTGTTCATAAACTTCTTTTGATTTGTTGAAAAATTCAATAAATAAACTATCTAGTATAACAGTTGTATCATTTTTATTAATTCGCGATATAATAGAATTATCAATATAAGTAGATAGCGACAAATCAAAATTATGCAATAATGAGTCAATTTCTGTCGAATATTCTTGACTACCCTGATAGGTAATATGATAAGTCGTTCCTTGCGCATAACCGGCAAGTTTATAGTAAGTCTGCTTTTTGCTACAAGAAGAAATAATAATCAAAATAACTATCAATAATAAAACAAACTTTTTCATTATGTCCGAATTTAAAAGAGAATAAAAAAACAGTTGCAATAATAAAAAAAAGCCACAACAATTTGTGACTTTTTTAAAAATTTATATGTTTATTTATGACCCAAAATCATCATAAGCAATCATTTCATCAGGGACACCTAAATCATACAGCATTTTAGTAACTGCATCGTTCATCATAGGAGGTCCACAAAGATAATATTCTATTTCTTCCGGTTCTTCATGATTTTTTAAATATTCATCAAAAATTACTTGATGGATAAAACCAACAGGCCCATCCCAATTATCATCGGGCATAGGCTCAGACAAGGCAATAGTGAATTTAAAATTATCAAATTCTTCTTCAATCTTTCTAAAATGATCTTCGTAAAAAATTTCACGTTTTGAACGTGCTCCATACCAGAAAGTAGCTTTTCGCTTGGTTCTTTTTGTTAAAAACTGGTCGAAAATATGCGAACGCATAGGAGCCATACCTGCACCACCACCTATAAACATCATTTCACGATCTGTATCCTTAATAAAGAATTCACCGTAAGGTCCCGATATAGTAACTTTATCACCCGGCTTGCGTGAGAAAATATAAGAAGAACAAATACCCGGGTTTACATTCATAAAAGTATTTTTAGCTCTATCCCAAGGTGGGGTAGCAATACGGATGTTTAGCATAATGATATTTCCTTCGGCAGGGTGATTCGCCATTGAATAAGCACGATAAGTTGGTTCGGGGTTAACCATCCTCAAATCCCACATATTAAATTTATCCCAATCCTCATGGTATTCTTTTTCAATGTCCATATCTTTAAAATCAACAGTGATTTTAGGAACATCTATTTGTATGTATCCTCCTGAACGGAAATCCAAGTGCTCACCTTCGGGTAATTTAACCACAAATTCTTTAATAAATGTAGCTACATTATGATTAGATACCACTTCGCATTCCCATTTTTTAATACCCATAATTTCTTTGGGTATTTCAATCTTCATATCCTGCTTAACTTTCACCTGACAAGCCAGACGATAGTTATTTTGCTGTTCTTTACGCGAAAAGAAAGGTTTTTCAGTCGGTAAAATATCTCCACCGCCTTCAACCACCTGACACTTACACATTCCACAGGTACCACCGCCTCCACAAGCAGAAGGTAGTAGTATTTTTTCATTACCCAATGTTGAAAGTAGTGTGCTTCCGGGTGAAACAACAAGTTCCTTATCATCATTAATAACCACCTTTACCTCACCCGAGGGTAAAAGCTTTGCTTTCGCATACAAAAGAATGGCAACCAAAAGCAAAATTATTATCAGGAAAACTGCTATACTTATGCCGATAACTGTTGTATTTACACTTAAAAATATCATTGTAATAAATATAAAAGTTTATAATTTAATTCCCATAAAGCTCATAAAAGCAATACCCATTAAACCGGTAATAATAAAAGTGATACCAATTCCACGAAGTGGTGCAGGGATATTTGAATACTTAATTTTTTCTCGAATTGCCGCAATACCAACAATGGCTAAAAACCACCCAATTCCAGAACCTAGGGCAAATGATGTGGCTTCGGCAATAGAAGTATATTCTCTTTCTTGCATAAATAAAGCGCCTCCAAGGATGGCACAGTTAACAGCAATAAGTGGCAAAAAGATACCTAACTCGGAATACAATGCAGGGGCAAATTTTTCCACAATCATTTCTACCAATTGTACCATTGAAGCAATAACGGCAATAAACATGATGAAACTTAAAAACTCCAAATCAATTTTTGCAGCACTTTCGCCAAGCAACCATACTAATGCCCCCTTTTTAAGTAAAAAGTTTTCAATAAGGTAGTTTACAGGAACGGTAATTCCCAACACAAAAACCACAGCAATTCCTAAACCTGTTGCAGTATTAACAGTTTTAGAAACAGCAAGGTACGAACACATGCCTAAGAAATAGGCAAATATCATATTGTCAATAAATATTGACTTGACAAATATATTTAAAATCTCTTCCATAACTGTCTAGATTATTTTGATTCGATTAATTCGGTTGTTCTTGATCTCTGGACCCAAATAATAACTGCTACAACAATCAAAGCCATTGGAGGCAAAATCATTAAACCATTATTTACATATCCAAACTCATAAAAGCCTTTGGGCACAATTTCAATACCCCAAATGGTGCCTGAGCCAAAAAGTTCTCTGAAAAAAGCCACAATAATAAGGATTATTGCATATCCTGCACCATTACCAATACCGTCAAGAAAAGAAGGCCAAGGCTTATTTCCCAAAGCAAAAGCTTCCAAACGCCCCATAATGATACAGTTGGTTATTATTAGCCCGACAAATACAGATAATTGCTTGCTCACATCGTAGGCAAAAGCTTTTAGTACCTGATCAACCAGGATTACCAATGCAGCAATAACAACCAACTGAACGATTATTCTTATACGCGAAGGTATGGTATTGCGCAATAATGAAATAATAACATTAGCAAATGCAAGCACAAACAAAACCGACAAGGACATAACAACAGCCGGTTCCAATTTTACCGTAACCGCCAAAGCGGAACATATACCTAAAACCTGAACGGTAATCGGATTATTCAGATTTAAAGGGTCTGTAATTAATTTTAAACTTTTACTCATCGGTTAACTATTTTTTATTTTCTTCTATATAAACTTTATAACTTGAAAGGCAGTCGTAAATCATTTTTTGAACTGCTTTACTTGTAATGGTTCCACCGGAGATTGCATCAACACCATGCTTATCGTATTCTTCTGCACTTTTAGCAGCAGCTTTACCACCTTTTACTACTTCAATGCCGATCAATTCACCCTTGTCGTCATAAATTGTTTTTCCGGTAAAAGGAATTTGAAACTCTTTTTTCGCAATCTCAGCACCAAGTCCGGGTGTTTCGCCTTTATGGTCGAAAACGGCACCATAGACAGTATTGTAATCTTCATCTAGCGCTAAATATCCCCAAATAGGTCCCCACAAGCCTTTTCCTAAAAGCGGAATAATTAATTTTTTAGAACCATCCTCTAAAGTTGCCTCATATAAAGGTAATTCTCTATTTTCAAACTTCTTTTTATATTGTTGCTTTAAATTTACATCAAAAGCTTTTTTTCCTTGTACCTCCTCCCCTTTTGCATTTACAACAAAACTACGGGTAATGTATTTCTCAAAAACTTGATGTGCACTATCACGCGAACTTTCAATATGTACCGAAGCTAAAATATTCTGCATCTTTTCATTCATCACATTCATTTCCTGAATTGGTTGTAGTTTCAAAGCGGTAAAAGATAATGCAGCCGCTACAACTATTACCAAAACCGATGCGTAAATAAATGTATATAAGTTTCCGTTGGTATTCATTGTATTTAATTTTTTAAGCTTGTGCTCGTTTTAAACGTTTTTTAATATTAGCCTGAACAACATAATGGTCAATTAAAGGAGCAAATACATTCATCAATAAAATTGCCATCATAACACCCTCCGGGTATGCAGGGTTTAATACCCTAACCAAAATGGCAATAAAACCAATTAAGAATCCATAAATCCATTTCCCCCTCTCAGTTTGTGTTGCAGTAACAGGATCAGTTGCCATAAATACAGCGCCGAAAGCAAAACCTCCAAGCAATAAATGCTCATACCAAGGTAAAGCCATGTACGGATTAGTATCGGTTGCAAATACATTTAGTAACAATCCCATA
>JAKIUH010000184.1 GCA_021647685.1 Bacteroidales bacterium | reverse complement strand
TTCTTTTACGTTCTTTTTTATTTTTTTGTACACATTTTTTCCCCTCATTTGATCATGTAGTTCTTCTGTACCGTCAATTGATATTCCATATTTTACACCATTTTCTTTATAAGCCGGAAGAGGAATGGTACCATTGGTAATTACTACATTGTTACGTTTCAATAATTTAAAACCTTCAACTAAAATGTTTTTAGTAGTCTCATTTAATAAAGGTTCCCCTCCATACCATAATATATTGGTAATGCTTGGAAATTTTTTTAATAGTGTTCTTACTGTTTCTAAAACATCTCTTGTTTCTGTAGGATACAAGTGTTTATCTCTTACCCAAAAGCAATGTTTGCAATGTAAGTTACACATATTCGTTACATCAACTGCCAAAGAACTAGGTTTTAGCATCTCTAAAAAGGGATCATCAATTGTTAAACTTTTTAGAGATTTTAATAAACTTGTTTCTGTTTCCATGTTTTTTAAAATTTAGTGATTATTTAATAAAAAATATAGTAAGATGTTATATTTCAAGTACAAAGTTAAATTTGCTTGAAATTTAATATATTTTTGCAGTAGGTTTTGAGGTGTATATTTCTCAATCAGAGAATATTATTTTTTTTATCTGGAAAATCTGAAAGAATTTTCTGGATAAAGTAGATGAATAGCCTGAATGAACCCCTTAATAAAAGTGAATCCATAGTTTATATAAACTACTATAAATTAAGCTATTCATACCAATATAGAATGTTTCATTTGTTTTTATATTTTGTTAAACAAATTATATGAGTATGGGTTAAGAACATTGGGTTCAGATTATTATAAGATTTTACTTGATTTTATTCTAAAAACCGAAATTAGTTCTTTTAATTGTTCTGCCTGTGCTGTCAGTTCTTCTGCTGATGAAGACATTTCTTCTGCTGATGCAAGATTTTCATTGGTGATATCAGTAAGTTCTTGTACCGAGTTGTTAATGTTTTCTACATTACTTTTTTGCTCTCTACTGGCAATAACAATATTATTAACTAGTTTAGAGCTGTTTAAAATACTCGGTATTAATTCGGACAGTTTTTCACCTGCAGTTTTTGAGATTTCTTTACCTTCGTTCGATAATTTTTCTATTTCGCTAGAGGTACTTGCAATTTTATCGGCAAGTTTCCTAATTTCTCCTGCAATAACGGCAAAGCCTTTACCGTTTTCTCCTGCACGAGCTGCTTCAATTGCCGCATTAATCGAAAGAATATCCGTTTTATCGGCAAATTCTGAAATTACGCTTATTTTATCACTTATTTCCGAAACAGATTGAATAGTATCTTGTAATATTTTGCTGCTCTTTTCTGTTTCTTGAGCTGATTCTGTACTAATTTTCCCTGTATATTCTGCTTTTTCAGTATTTGAAATAATAGTGCTTACCATTTCTTCCATAGAAGCCGCAATTTCTTCTGTTGTTGATGCTTGTTCACTCGCCCGCTCCGAAATGTTTTGTGCGGCAGAATTTAACTGATTTCCGGCACTTAAAACCGAATCAATAGTATTGTTTATATCAGAAACAATTTTCATTAAATAATTGTCAATTAATCTGCCGGAAGTGTATAAATCACCAATTTCATCTTTCCTGCTTAAAAATTTCTTATTTTCAAAATCATTATTAAGCTTTCCCTCGCCAATGTTTTTTAAATTTTCAGTAACATTATTTATGGGTTGTTGTATGTTCTTTAATATATATCTGAAACAGAAAACAAAAACTAAAATAGTTAATGGGGCTGTCCATATATTTTGAACAAGACCATATTTACCAACAATATAGCCTGCAATTCCCGTTACATAAATACCCGGCACTATTGCTAAGGCAAACCTAAAAGTTAGCGTATTTTTAAAAATTAATTTCAAAAGCAAAATACCTGCAGGGAATACAACGAAGGTTTCAAGTAGGATAAATAATAATGTACTATTCATTTTTTAAAGGCTAAATGGTTTAATAAGAGTATTAATGATTTATTTAAAGTTAAACATATTTACATATTATCAAGCATCTAATATATTCAAATTTTTAAGTTACCTTAACATGAGAGATTATAAAGAATGATAATTTTTGATGAAAACCTTTAAAATAATGATAAAGTTTTGTTCTCCTACTGCTATATTACCTGCTTTTATCTAGGTTCTTTCCTTAATTATCCATTCTTAAATTTTTGATGGAAATGGCAAATTCTTCCATAAAACGTATCTATACGACAAATGTATTAAAATATTCAATTGTATCAAAGTATTCACTTAATTAAATATGAATTTAACTTAGAATTAAATTTAAAAAACATCTTTTAATACAGTGAGCTTTGTTGATTTTTAATGAAATGTGAAATCTAGGGATAAATAAATATTATCCAACATATTGTATTTTTGAAATTTATCTTTACCTTTGCGCTTTCATTTTAATCAATACATAATGTCTAACTTACTAAATTAAAAGGATTTATAAACAAAATGGACGAAAAAGAAAAGAACATCGAAGAAACTCAAAATCTTGAAAATCAAGAAATTGAAAAAAAAGAAGAGGTTTTAGAAGAAAGCCCGGAAAAGAAAGAAGAAGTAGCAGAAAAAGAAACTGTTGCAGAAATTAAAACTGAAACAAACGAAATTGAAAATCAAAGTGTGGAAGATTTTGATTGGGACAGTGTTGAAAAAAGTCAAGATGGTTACTCATCAGATGAAAGAAAAAAGTACGAAGAACTTTATGACGGTACATTATCTACAATTAGTGAGAAAGAAGTAATTGAAGGTACTGTTATTAATATTACAAACCGTGAGGTAGTTGTTAATATTGGCTATAAATCAGAAGGTATTGTACCTTTGAATGAATTTAGATACAACCCTGATTTAAAAGTTGGTGATAAAGTAGAAGTTTATGTTGAAAGTCAAGAAGACAAAAACGGACAATTAGTACTCTCACACAAAAAAGCACGTGCTCTTAGATCTTGGGATCGTGTAAATGAAGCCCTTGAAAAAGAAGAAGTAATCAAAGGGTACATTAAATGCAGAACTAAAGGCGGTATGATTGTCGATGTATTTGGAATCGAAGCCTTCCTTCCCGGTTCTCAGATTGATGTAAAACCAATTCGTGATTACGATATCTACGTTGGAAAAACCATGGAATTTAAAGTGGTTAAAATTAACCACGAGTTTAAAAATGTTGTGGTATCGCACAAAGCACTTATTGAGGCTGAACTTGAACAGCAGAAAAAAGAAATTATTGCTAAATTAGAAAAAGGACAAGTACTTGAAGGTACTGTTAAAAACATTACCTCTTATGGTGTATTTATTGACCTTGGAGGCGTTGACGGTTTAATTCATATCACCGACCTTTCTTGGGGACGTGTTTCTCACCCTGAGGAAATTGTTGAATTAGATCAAAAACTTAATGTGGTTATTCTTGATTTTGATGATGCAAAAAAACGTATTGCACTTGGACTAAAACAATTAACTCCGCATCCTTGGGATTCATTAGATGAAAACCTTAAAGTAGGTGATAAAGTAAAAGGAAAAGTTGTTGTTCTTGCTGATTACGGTGCATTTATCGAAATTGCACCCGGTGTTGAAGGTCTTATTCATGTTTCAGAAATGTCCTGGTCTCAACATTTACGTAGTGCACAAGAATTTTTGAAAGTAGGTGATGAGGTTGAAGCAGTAATCCTTACATTAGACCGCGAAGAGCGCAAAATGTCATTAGGTATTAAACAATTAAAGCCGGACCCTTGGGAAGACATCGAAAAAAGATATCCTGTTGAATCTAAACACAAAGCAATTGTTCGCAACTTTACCAACTTTGGTGTTTTTGTTGAAATTGAAGAAGGTGTTGATGGTTTAATCCATATCTCAGACCTTTCATGGACGAAAAAAGTAAAACATCCTGCTGAATTTATTGCTATTGGTGATGAAATTGAGGTAGTTGTTTTAGAAATTGATAAAGAAAACCGTCGTTTAAGTCTTGGACATAAGCAATTAGAAGAAAATCCTTGGGATGTATTTGAAACCATTTTTACAGTAGGTTCAGTACATGAAGGAACCATTACCACTAAAATAGATAAAGGTGTATTGGTAGCACTTCCTTATGGTGTTGAAGGTTTTGCGGGCGCCCGTCATATTCAAAAACAAGACGGTACAACTGCAAAAGTTGATGAAAAGCTTGATTTTAAAGTAATTGAATTCTCTAAAACTGCAAAACGTATTATTCTTTCTCATACAAAAACTTGGGAAGAAGAAAAGAAAGGTGATACTAAAAAAGAGTCTTCAAAATCTAAAAAAGTAAATCTTAATTTAGAGAAAACTACTCTTGGAGATGTTACTGATTTAGCAGCTTTAAAATCAAAATTAGAAGGAGACGAAAAAAATTCTAAAAAGTAATTAGGAGTTTTAAATTACAATTTGTATTTTTATGTCTTGAATTGTGGACTTAATATTTCAAAAACATGGATGAGAATAAAAAATATGATATTCAGAAAAAAGATAATCACACTGTTATAAAAGTGTTAGCAGAAAAACTGGATACGAATATAGCACCTGCTTTAAAATCAGAACTTGTTTTAATAGCCGGCAATGGTGAAAAAAATATGGTTATTGATTTAAGTGCTTGCAGATATTGTGATTCATCGGGTTTGAGTGCTATTTTGGTGGCAAACCGTTTGTGTAAAAACTCAAAAGGAACTTTTGTTCTTACCGGATTACAAACAGCAGTTGAACGCTTGATTACAATTTCTCAGCTTGATACGGTTTTGAATATTAAGGATACGCTTGAAGAGTCTGAAAAATACATTGAACAAGAAGCGACTAAAGGTAATTAGACTTTTATGACAATAAAAGCTATTTATGACATTTTCGGTTACCATACTTGGAAGTAGTTCTGCTTTACCTACTTCCAAACGTTTTCCAACCGCTCATTTATTTAATTCAAATGAGCGGTTTTTTTTAATTGATTGTGGCGAAGGCACTCAAATTCAATTAAGAAAGTTTCATCTGCGCTTTGGGAAAATAAACCATATTTTCATCAGCCATTTACATGGCGACCATTATTTTGGTTTATACGGTTTAATTTCTACTTTCTCTTTAATGGGCAGAAAAATCCCCCTTCATATTTACGCCCATTCTGAACTCGAAAAATTATTAAATTGTCAGTTTGCTGATAATAATTTAGGTTTTAATATTTTATTTCATACAATTCCAAAAGAAAAATCATTGGTTTTGTATGAAGATAAAAATATAACGGTAAGTACTTTTCCATTAAAACATCGTCTGCCTGCTAATGGTTTTTTATTTAAAGAGAAGCAAAAGCCGTTGAATATTCGTAAAGAGATGATTCAAAAATTCCAACTCGGATTAAAAGAGATACATTCGATAAAATCAGGGGAGGATTTTCAAACAAAAGATAATCAAATTATCCCAAATATTGATTTAACTTTGCCTCCGTATAAACGGCGTGCATATGCTTTTTGTTCTGATACGGCATATTATCCTGATATTGTTAAATATATTAAGAATGTTGATATTCTATATCATGAAGCAACTTTTGCAGAAGATAATAAAGACATTGCTATGGAAACTGGGCATTCAACAGCTAAACAAGCAGCTCAAATTGCTAAACTAGCCGGTGTGGGGAAATTACTCATTGGGCATTTTTCTTCACGGTATAAAAATGTTAAGATATTAGAAACAGAAGCAAAAGAAATTTTCAAGAGCTCAGAAGCTGTTACCGAAGGTAAAGAATATAAAATTGATTTAGTTCGTGAAAAAAGGAACGATTAAATTGCCCTTTCAGGGCGCAATATAATAAGCAAGTATTGCTTAGGGCGTTGCCCTAAGTTAGTATAAATAAGGCATTCAGCCTTTTTAATATAAAGATTTCTTTAAAAAACATCCTTCAAGGGTAATTTAATACAGTCCTATGCAGCGCATCGGGAAATTTAAACAGTAAACAATTAGGTTTGAAAAGCTAAATCTTTAGATAATAGAAAAAACAAAAATCGCTCTGAAAGAGCAAATTATATCAACCCAATGCAACGCATTGGGCTAAATTAGCTGGTAAAGAATACGCCCTGAAAGGGCAAATTAATAAATCATTTAATATCATAACTTTATTTTATGCAAGAAAAAATTATTATTCTCGATTTTGGTTCACAATATACACAACTTATTGCGCGCCGGGTGCGTGAACTTAATATATATTGCGAAATTCATCCCTACAATAAGCCACCAAAACATGACAGCAGCGTTAAGGGTTATATTTTATCAGGTAGTCCGTTTTCCGTTCGCGACGAAAACGCTCCTCTTCCTGATTTATCTGAAATCAAAGCTCAGTACCCTCTTTTAGGAGTTTGTTACGGAGCACAACACTTAGCCCAAAACTATGGTGGAGAAGTACTTCCTTCAAAACACCGTGAATATGGAAGAGCAAATCTTGAATATATCGACACACAAAACGAGCTCTTTAAAGGGATTAAAATCAATACACAAGTTTGGATGTCGCATGGAGATACCATTGCCAAACTTCCCGATAACTATAAAATTATTGCCAGTACGAAAGATGTTAAAGTAGGAGCCTATAAAATTGAAGGAGAAACCACCTACGGCATACAATTTCACCCCGAAGTATATCATACCACCGAAGGAAAGCAAATGCTAAAAAACTATGTAGTAGATATTTGCGGCTGCAAACAAGATTGGACACCCGACTCTTTTGTCGAAACAACCATTACACAGTTAAAGAAACAGTTGGGCAATGACAAGGTCGTTCTCGGATTATCAGGAGGTGTTGATTCTTCCGTAGCTGCAGTATTGTTGCATCGTGCAATCGGGAATAAACTGCATGCTATTTTTGTCGATAACGGACTTTTGCGCTACAATGAGTTTGATGATGTATTGGCTACTTATAAAAAAATCGGCATCAATGTTCATGGAGTAAATGCCAAAGAGCGATTTTTATCTAAATTAAAAGGCGTATCCGATCCCGAAACCAAACGTAAAATCATTGGCAATGAGTTTATTGAAGTATTTGACGAAGAGGCACATAAAATAAAAGATGTAAAATGGTTGGCACAGGGAACAATCTATCCTGATGTGATTGAGTCTGTATCGGTGAAAGGTCCATCGGCAACCATTAAATCGCACCACAACGTAGGCGGATTACCTGATTTTATGAAGCTGAAAATTGTAGAACCTTTACGCCTATTGTTTAAAGACGAAGTACGCAGAGTAGGACGAGCTTTAAAAATGCCCGATTTTATCCTCGACCGTCACCCATTTCCCGGACCCGGGCTGGCTATTCGTATTCTTGGCGATATAACCGCCGAAAAAGTTCGTATTTTACAAGAGGTGGATCATATTTATATTTCAGCGATGAAAGAACAAGGGCTGTACCATGAGGTTTGGCAAGCAGGAGCCATTTTATTACCCGTACAATCTGTTGGTGTAATGGGCGATGAACGCACCTATGAGCAGGTAGTTGCACTACGGGCTGTAAGCTCTACCGATGGAATGACCGCTGACTGGTCGCACCTTCCCTATGAATTTTTAGCAAAAGTATCCAACAAAATTATTAATCAGGTAAAAGGAATAAACAGAGTAGTTTACGATATCAGTTCCAAGCCACCTGCAACTATTGAATGGGAATAAAATAATTATTTTCAGGGCGGCTATACGGGCTTTACGCTCATAGTCCTCAAAGCAAAGCCGGCAAAACATCGCCCAAAAAGTAGCTCTGTTCCGCCGCTCTTTTGAGGCGTGTTTTGCGTTCGGCTTTGCTTTTGCGGGCTATCCGCTTCAATCCCTGCCGCAAGCATTAAGAAACTGCTTACTGTAAATATATTAATTTCTATAAAAATTCAAACTGGCGATTCATTATTGCCATTTTTTGATGATTGTTAATTGCGAAAATTTGTCGATTGCAAGTTACTGCTTACAGCTTAAAAGCTGTAAATAACAAACAGAGAATATAAGTGCCAAAAAGCAAGTATTCTGTAACAGGAAACCTACTCAGGAGCACCCAAAAGTTTTAAAAAAAATGAAGACTCTTTTGGATATTATATTGCAGCATATTATTTTTAAATCCTAAAAAGATAAATGCACGATATATTAACAATGTTGTGAATATAAAAATGATAGCAGCAAGCTGAAAATCAGAAATAAATCGAGATAAACATGAAACATCCATCCGCCAGCTGGCGGACACTGGGGCTTGATTATTTTAGGTGCAAAAATAAGCGAAATCCATGATATTAGTGGATGTTCCATGAGGCAACGGCTTTAG
>JAKIUH010000183.1 GCA_021647685.1 Bacteroidales bacterium | reverse complement strand
AAATCCAAAGCACTACTTTCCATAAGCATAGCAGCTTCACCTTCAAAAGAGTTGTAATCTCTAATATTTAATAAAGAAGCAACTGCATCAAATAATCTGCCGGCACTTGCGGTCTTTAAAGTGTTGTTCTGAATTAACTTCCTGTAGTTATTCAATTCCAATTTATTGAATTTTGTTTTCAAAAGATCATTGGCCTCATCAATATCCTTGCATAAAGATAATGCCGGTAAACGCGGTTCTAAAGCAAATTTATCCAATGCCAAATGCGTAAAATATTCAAAATGAGCTATTCTTTCCATCTTTTTTTTATTATAAATAAAAAATTCACTGCCCCAAATAGCACCATCATTTCCTAATCCAACACCATCCCAAATAACGCCTAAAACTTTATTATTTGAATTAATCAATCCATTTTCTGCCAAAACCGATGTGAAATGAGCTTTATGATGTTGCACAAAATAGAATTTAGCACTAAACTCTTTTGCTAATATATGTCCAAATTCTGTTGAGAAATATTGCGGATGTTTGTCCGCAACAATTATTTTCGGTTCTGTTTCAAAAAGTTTTAAAAAGTGGCGAATTACTTTTTCGTAACTTTCTTGCGATTTAAAACCGTTTAGATTACCAAGATATTGACTTACATAAATATTTCCCTGTGTAAAAAATGCAAAACTGCTTTTTAATCCCGCACCCATTGCCAAAAGTGTTTGTTGAGAATGAATATTTTTATGAGGGTCGATAAAAGTAGGCGACAAAGAGCGTGAACGGCGAATAATGATTTTTTGCTGATATACAGGGCTGAACCTCATTACACTATCGTCTTGCGGAACTACAATCTCACGATTATTTGCAATGATTAAATCGGCTATTCTTGCCAACTCTTGTGCAGCTTCATTGTCTTGATATATAATTGGACTTTCACTAATATTGGCACTGGTGGCAATAATTGGGAAATCAATACCTTTTAATATCAGATGATAAAGAGGGGTGTAGGCATTCATTACGCCAATTTGCTTTAACTCTGGCGCAATTAAATCTTTTTGTAAAGCACTTTTCAAATTTTCTTTTACACGAAAAAGTACAATAGGTGCTTCAATACCTTGATAAAGTTTTTTTTCTGTTTCCGAAGCAATTACATCAGCAAAAAGCAAACTATCACCGGGATACATTAATGCAAAAGGTTTAAAAGGACGATGCTTTCGGTTGCGTAGTGTTTTAATCGTTTCAGCGTTTGTAGCGTCTGCCATAAGTAAATAGCCACCAATTCCTTTTACGGCAATAATTTTACCTTCGGTAAGTGCATTTTGAATTAATTGAATAATTTCTTTTTGCTTATATTTTTTATCTGTATTTAACACACTCATTTCTACAGGGCAATCAGTACACGAATTGGTCTGCGAATAGTAGCGCCTGTCTAATGGATTAAGATATTCGGAAGCACAAAGTTCGCACATTGCAAATTTATTCATTGTTGTATTTTCGCGGTCATAAGGAAGTTTTTTAATTATTGAATAACGAGGACCGCAGTTGGTACAAGTGATAAAAGGATATAGGTAACGCCTGTTTTCAGGATTAAAAAGTTCCTTTAAACAATCCGGACAAATACCGTAATCAGGCGTTAGCAATAAATTAGGTTGTTCCTTATTGTCGGAATGGACAATTTGAAATGAATCAAAACTTACTGCCTCAATTTCATACATTTCACTTTCTGTGATAATGGCTAAATCCGGTGGCTGATTAAGAATATCCTGATAAAATGTCTTTACAATATTATAATCGCCATTTACTTCAATATGCACACCAGTGTTGGTATTATTAACCCAACCTTTTAAATTGTATTCGATTGCTTTTTTATACACAAAAGGACGAAAGCCCACACCTTGAACTTGACCTTGAAAATGAATATGAAAAGAAGGCATAACCCGTTAGTTCTTAACTTGCTTTCTTAGCCAATCGTACCATTTATTCATACCTTCGCCCGAAGTAACCGAAAGTTCAAAAAATTCCAAATGATGATTTACGCGCAAAGCATATTCTTTGGCTTTTTCAACATCAAACTGAACATAAGGCAGTAAATCAATTTTATTGATGATGCAAATATGCGAATGCAAAAACATATCGGGATATTTAATGGGTTTGTCATCGCCTTCTGTAGTACTGATGATTACCACGCGTTTATTTTCTCCTAAATCAAACATGGCAGGACACACCAAATTGCCAACATTTTCAATGAAAAGAATGGAATTATCAACAGGTTTTAATTCTTTTACGGCTTTATTTACCATATCGCTGTCGAGATGACATGCTTGTCCTGTATTGATTTGAACTACAGGTATTTGTATGGCTTGTATTCGGTTTGCATCATTAAAAGTTTGTTGGTCGCCTTCGATAACGCTAAAATTAATTTCTTTGCCCAAATCTTTAAGTGTACGTTCCAATAGGCTGGTTTTGCCCGAACCCGGTGAACTGACCAAATTAACAGCAAAAATATTTTTTGCATCAAAATAACCGCGATTGCGTTCAGCCAATAAATTATTTGTATTCAATATGTCTTGTTCAATTTCAAGCACTGTTTTTTCATGATGATGGTCATGCTCATGCGTATGGTGATGATGGTGGTCATCATGATTATGTATATGCGCATGATGAAGATCGCCGTTAATTTTTAAAGATTCAATATTTATTTTCGGTGGTTTACTGATTAAAATACTGTCGGTTTGTCCGCATCCACAAGTAGTACACATAATAATAAGATTTAATAATTAATTATTTTATCTGTCAAATTGCTGTAATTGCCTTTACACGCAACTCTCTGCCCGTAATTATTTCTGTAAACAGCTCATTGCATTTTGGACATTGGTCAAAAACAGATTTAGTGTTAAAAATATATCCGCAGCTTATGCATTTAGCTGTAGCTTGAATAATATTAATTTTACGTTCTGCTTTTTCTAAAACCGTATTGTTTACAGCCATATTCCAAGCAAAGTCCAATGCTTCAAATTCAATTCCTGCCAAAGTTCCTATTTCAATCTCAATAGTTTCCACTTTGTGCAAATTTGCTTTTTTTATTTCATTACGAGCAATATCAATTATGCCCATTACAATAGATAATTCATGCATAAAAGTTAATTATAGCAAATTCAAAGTTACATAATTTTATAGAAGAAAACAAATACTTATACTTAGTTAATATTTTGTAATTCATTGATTTATTTTTATTTAGATTGAATTAAAATTACTGTATTTATCCATCTAAATATCCCAAGTTTGAAATAATTTTTATAAATTGCATATACCTAATCTTAATCTAAACTAATTATGTTTATACTGGGTATAGTATATCGATTTCCATCCAAAAACAAAGCAATTATCTTTTCTTATATATTTACAATATACTTTTCAGAATTACTACAATTTATTAAAATCCGGTACCATGAATGAATCAGAAAAAAAGAATACTTATTATGAAGAATTTAGGCGTGCAGGAATTTCGCGCCGGGATTTTCTGAAATTTGCCAGCTTTGCAGCCGCTACTATAGGTTTAGAATATAGTGCAATGGGTAAAGTTATTGAAGCCCTGGAAACGAAAGAACGAATACCTGTAATTTGGGAACATTTTCAAGAATGTACAGGTTGCAGCGAATCATTTATCCGTTCAGCTCACCCGCTTGTAGCAGACATATTATTTGATTACATTTCATTAGATTATACCGACACTTTGATGGCTGCCTCAGGGTTTAAAGCGGAAGAAGCCAAGCATGAATCCATGAAAAAACATCACGGTAAGTATATTTTAGTAGTAGAAGGTGCTATACCTACAAAAGATGGAGGTGTTTATTGTGCTATTGCCGGGCGTACTGCATTGGACATTTTAAAAGAATCAGCCGAAGGTGCAGCTGCCATTATTACTTATGGAAGTTGTTCCTCTTATGGTGGTATTCAAGCAGCTTCTCCAAACCCAACAGGCTCAGTTCCGGTAAGAGATATTATAAAAGATAAACCAATTGTTCAGGTGCCGGGTTGCCCGCCAATTGGTGAGGTTATGACAGCGGTTGTTGTTCATTACATAACTTTTGGTCGTTTACCTCAATTAGATTCAGACGGCAGACCCAAAGAGTTTTATGGCAAAAGAGTGCATGACAGTTGCTACCGTCGTCCGTATTTTGATGCCGGTTTATATGCCGAAACTTTTGATGATGCCAACGCAAAAAAAGGATATTGTTTGTATAAATTAGGTTGTAGAGGACCGGTTACTTATAATGCCTGTGGAACAGTTGGCTGGAACGGCGGTGTAGGCTTCCCTATAAAATCAGGAAATCCGTGTATTGGCTGTAGTGAATCCGGTTTTTGGGATAATGGTCCGTTTGTAGAACGATTGACAAATGTTAGCGGTGGTGAAATTGAAAGTACCGCTGACAAAATTGGTAAAATACTTCTTGGAGCAACTGTTGGGGCTGCAGTAGTTCATGGTGTTGCTGCAAATATAGTAAAAAAGAAAGAATTGCGGGAAGGCTTAAACAGGGGCATTGAAAATGCAGAAAAAATTGATCACAAATTAAACGATTAATGTTATGGCAGTAAATGTAAAAAGATTAGTCATTGACCCAATTACACGAATTGAAGGTCATTTAAGAATAGAAGCCGAAATAGAAAATGGTGTTGTTACCAATGCGTACAGTTCGTCAACAATGGTACGCGGATTGGAAAAGATTGTCGAGGGCAGAGACCCGCGAGATGTATGGGCTTTTGTACAACGAGCTTGTGGTGTATGTACCACAGTACATGCCATCGCCTCAATTAGAGCCGTTGAAGATGCTTTAGGAATTGTTATTCCGCCCAATGCGGAACTTGGTAGAAACTTGATTACTGCTGCACATGCTTTGCAGGATCATGTGGTACATTTTTATCATTTACATGCTTTAGACTGGGTAGATGTTACCGCAGTACTTAAAGCTGACCCAAAAGCAACTTCAGAATTGGCACAGAGCATTTCAAAATGGCCTAAAAGTTCGCCTGGCTATTTTGCCGATGTAAAAGCCAGAATTAAAAGATTTGTAGAAAGTGGTCAATTAGGGATTTTCGCCAATGGTTATTGGGGGCATCCTGCTTATAAACTTCCTGCTGAGGTAAATTTATTGGCAGTGGCTCATTATCTAGAAGCCCTTGAATGGCAAAAAGAAATTGTAAAAGTTCACACTATTTTGGGTGGTAAAAATCCTCATCCTCATTTTTTAGTCGGTGGCATGGCTACTGCAATAAATACCGAAGACCCGGGCGCACTTAATACTGAAAAATTAGCCATGATCGGGAAATTATTTCATGATGCAAAAACATTTGTTGATCAAGTATATATTCCTGATTTATTGGCTATTGCATCGTTTTATAAAGATTGGGGAGCAATAGGTGCAGGCTTTAAAAATTACTTATCGTACGGAGATTTACCTACCAACGGGTATAATGATCCTACAAGTTTTAAAATGCCGCAAGGAATTATCCTTGATGGTGATTTAAGTAAAGTGCATCCGGTTGATTTTCGTGAAACATCAACAATTCAGGAATTTGTTAATAAATCATGGTACGAATATACCGATGGCAATGAAGTGGGAAAACATCCTTGGGATGGTCAAACAAATATCAAATATACCGGACCTGAACCACCTTACGAATATTTAGATGTTGATAATGCTTATAGTTTTGTGAAAACACCACGTTATCAAGGTAAGCCTATGGAAGTAGGTCCTTTAGCAAGAGTATTGGTTGGCTATGTAAGTGGTAGGGCTGATTATAAAGAAGTGGTTGATTATGCACTGAAAACTTTAAATGTACCGGCATCGGCTTTATTTTCAACATTAGGAAGGACTGCAGCACGTGGTTTAGAAACCAAACTGATAGCCGGTTGGGCAATAGAGTTTTATGATCAATTACTTGCCAATATAAAAAATGGCGATACGCGTATGGCAAATATGGAAAAATGGGATCCGAAAACATGGCCCAAAGAAGCCAAGGGTGTAGGTTATCAAGCAGCACCTCGCGGGGGCTTGGCGCATTGGATTGTAATTAAAGACGGCAAAGTTGCCAATTATCAAATGGTGGTGCCCTCTACTTGGAATGCATCACCCAGAGACCCAAAGGGGCAGATGTCAGCCTATGAATCTACCTTAATAGGTACACCTGTTGCTGATCCTAAAAATCCGGTAGAGATCATACGAACAATACACTCATTTGACCCTTGTTTGGCTTGCGCAGTCCATCTATATGATGAGCATGGCAAGAATATTTCACAAGTTCAACTTGGAGGTGCTTGCACTATTTAACTTTAAAAACATGTATTATGAGTATTAAAACAAGGACTTTTGATTATAAAAGGGTTTATGTGTGGGAAATTCCTGTACGTTTTTTTCACTGGGTAAATGTTTTGAGTTTAACTATTTTAACCATTACCGGATTTCTAATAGCCTATCCGCCGGCTTTGGTTTTATCGGATGAAGCTTCTAATTTATTTTTGATGGGTTATGTGCGCATGACTCATTTTATAACTGCCTTTGTATTTATTTTAAATTTATTGTTTAGGTGGTACTGGGCTTTTGTAGGGAATGAATTTGCTTCGGTAAAAAATTTAATTCCTTATAATAAAAACAGATGGAAAAACCTGATTTATGTATTCAAGGTGGATATTTTATTGATGAAAGATAAAGAAGAGAATTTTAACAATATAAGTATTGGGCACAATACAGTAGCCGGATTGTCTTATTTCGGATTGATGATTCTATTATTTATTCAAATATTTACCGGTTTGGCTCTTTATGCACCAACTTCCTCATGGTTTTTTCCTCAAATGTTTAAATGGGTTACACCTTTGTTAGGAAGTGAGTCGGTGGTGCGCTATATTCACCATTTAATTACATGGTTTGTAATCGTATTTTCTGTATTGCATATGTATTTAGTGTTTTTCCATGATTATGTAGAAGGCAGAGGCGAAAGTTCGTCAATGATAAGTGGATTTAAGTTTGTGTTGAAACAAAGAGTGAAAGAAAAATAAATGAAATAATACCGAAATTCTAAAAGTCTTTTAATGAGTTTACTAACTGACAGCTACTTATTATATATTATTAAAATATAAACTAAAACAAAGCTATTCTATATTTCGGAGTTTGGCACTAATTGACTATTATAGCCAAATTCCGATTTATTATAATTTGATTATTTATGCTAGAAAAAGATACACGCAAACTGCAAGAGAATTATTATCAAGTAATGGACAGTTTTGATAATAAACGTCCGGGTAGAATTTTGATTTTAGGAATCGGTAATTATTTGATGGGCGATGAGGGAGTAGGTGTTCATGCCATACATACATTATCGAAAATGGATTTGCCGGATTATGTGGATATTATCGATGGTGCAACGGGCAGTTTTGAATTAATACCAATCCTGTCAGCCTATGATAAAGTAATAATGATTGATGCCACTATGGATGAAAAGCCTCCCGGAACCATAAATGTACTTTACCCCAGATTTGCAGCTGATTTTCCTATAGCACTGAGCTCACATGATATTGGATTGAAAGATTTATTTGATGCTTTGGAGTTTAAAGAGGAGATGCCTCGTTTAATATTAATTACCGTAACCATTAAAGATATACTCAGTATGCGTATTGATTTAAGTGAAGATGTTGAAAAAGCCTTACCCGCTGTTGGTAAAAAAGCAATTGAACTTGCTGAAAAAATACATGCAGGCAAACTGTTAAATTAAATAGAGCCATTAAGCGTGCACTTATAAAACATAAATATGATTGACTACATAAATGATTTTCCGCTTTTTATAGGTATTTTAGCGGCAATAATACATGTTTTATCAGGACCGGATCATTTGGCTGCGGTAGGTCCTATTGCAATAAATGAAAAAAATAAATCATGGTTAATTGGTTTTGCTTGGGGAATTGGTCATATTGCAGGAATGGGGATTATCGGTATTTTGTTTTACTATTTTCGGGATTTTATACCTGTTGAATTTATATCAAATCAAAGTGAAAAAGTTGTCGGATTAATACTTATAGTAATAGGTTTGTGGGTTTTTTATAAATTGGTATTTCCCACCAAAAAATCCGCACACAGTCATATACATATTCATAAAAGTAAGGAAGGTTTTATCTATGCACATTACCATCCTCACGAACATGCGGTACAAATTAGTCATGAACATGAGCACAACAGTTCCAAACAATCAATTTATACTGTTTTTGGAATAGGTACTCTGCATGGCTTTGCCGGAATTTCACATTTAATGAGCTTATTGCCAACACTTGCTTTTTCAACACAAACAGCTGCTGTAGTGTATTTAAGCGGTTTTGC
>JAKIUH010000182.1 GCA_021647685.1 Bacteroidales bacterium | reverse complement strand
TTCAAGTTTAAACTATCAAAAACCAATGAATGTTTATCTTGAATATCTAAAAAGTGTAGGATAAGGTAACAGTTTAGGATGAAATTAAATCTTTGAAGAAGTTGTCTTGATTTTTAGGGGCATTATAATACTGAATGTCAACTTTTTTGCTTCAAAAAAGTTGCGGTAGTATAAAGATATGATATTAATATAGCATTAAATTTCAAGGAAAACTGAAAGAAAATAAAAAAAAGTATTGTTGAAAAATTCTAGTAGAATTTCTCAAACTTATCTTGTGCTTTTTCAGATGTAAAATATATATGACTATCCATATAATTTGTATAAATTTCAAACTCATCATTTTCATCTTCAAATAGTTCAGAATTTTCAGAGATAAATTTATAGGAGATAGTGGATAAAACTTCATAGATAATAATGTTTATTTCAATCTTAACATCATTTCAAAAGTTACATTCTATAGAGTCCATAATATCATCAAAATCTATATTATGTTCATCTACTAATTCAACTAAGAATTTTAAATCTAAATATCAAGCACCTAATAAATTTCTAGTAATATGAGTTAATATGTTTTCATTCATAATCAACAATTTAAAAAATAAAGTGCTGATTCAAGAAAATTACAATCAAAAAAACAAGGTGGAGACTTTGTACTACCTTGTTTTTCTTTATTTCATTTTTAGAATTAGTCAGTTTATTTTGAGAACCAAGCGAGGCTTTTAAATATGCTCCAATAGATGATGAGCTAAATCTTCCATTTTGCTAAAAGCAAAAGTCTTTTTACCTAAATCTTTTAAACTAGCCCCTATATGATAGACTTCTTTATTATCGATGATTAAAAATCTATCGTGAAACTTTTTATTTGTTTGAATTGTTATATCTTTGTACTGTTTATTATATTTTTCTAAATCTAATTTTAATGCTTTTGTGAATGTGTTAGTGTGGATAGTAACATCTATATTTTGATTTTTACTGAATAAAAGGAGAGTGCTATCATCTACAAAGTTATCTATAAGTACAATACTACTTGTAGCACTTCTTATAAGGTCTGATACGAAATTATGGGCATCAAATATTTGTCTATCGAAAAATATACCTTGTGAGTATGTAGTGTCATTAGTTTCGAGTGCTTTGAAGATTTTACTAAAATTTTCATCACTTTTTATTTCATAAGAAAGTTGTCTTTTTTCTATATGTTTCAATTGTTCAGTATAAAGATTATTACTATTTATGAGCTTTCTCATATTCACAAAACTGTCCATTATCTTTATACTTACATCTATGGCAGTTTTACTTTTCAAAACTGTACTAAGCATTGATAAGCCTTGTTCTGTAAATACATAAGGTAAATATTTTCTATGTTTTCCCCATTCATTATCTGAACCTAATCTTAAGGTCGCAAATTGCGACCTTAAGATTTCATACTCATCTTGTGTTAATTGAAATCTAAATTTTTCAGGAAATCTTTCAATATTTCTTTTTACTTGTTCGTTTAATCTTTTTGGTTCTACATCATAAAGCTCTGCTAAATCTTCATCTAACATTACTTGCTTATCTCTAATAGTATATATTTTTGATTTTATATCTAAATTTATTGTAGTTGTAATTTCTTGCATAATATTTTCTTACCTTTTATTATTTGAGATTATATAATAATTTATCTGTAAATCAATAAATTGTTTTCTTAAATTAACTTTAAGGTCACAATTTGTGACCTTAAAGAATTATCTAGCTGTAACTTGAAGTCGCAATATGCGACCTCAAGTTTTAATACTTATCTTCATTGTAATTTGCGGTATAAACTTTCGACCGCAAATTATTTAAAAAACCTACCGCACTCCGTTTGCTGACTCATCCACGACTTACTTCATTGCATTTTGTAAGCTTTCGCAGTGAGTAATAATTATCTGTACAAATCATTCACAAATTCTCTACCACTATCAGGGGCTAATTTTGCATATCTCATAGTTTGCTTTATGTCTTTATGGTTCATAAGTTTTTGAATTGTAAAAATCGGTGTTCCTTGTATTGCTAGATGTGAAGCGAATGTATGCCTTAGAGTATGTATTACAACTCTATTTTTTCTATCATCTTTTTCAAGTTCAATGTTAAATAACTTATCTATTTTAGGTTTTAATCTACTTTGTATTTGTCTAGCAGTAAACTTTTCGCCTGTTAAACTTACTATGTAGTCATTTGCTCTCATACTCTTTAATTTTGGTTTTATAAAATCAAGCATTTCATCAGTTAAAAAACCTTTATATGTATCGTTATTTTTAAAGTCATGTAGTGTTACTGATTTTGTAGCAAGATTTATATGTTTTTTTTGAATATGTAAAATACTTTCAAGTCTTGCACCTGTTGTTAAACCTAATTTTACAAAAATTGTTAAAATCTCATTATCTTGTAATACTTCAAAAATTTCTTCTATCTCTCCAGTATCTAAAAATCTTTCTCTTGTGTTATCTATTTTAAATCGTTTTATCTTTGTAGCTGGGTTAATAGTTTTACATAAATCTTTTCTAATACCATAATTAAATATTGTGCTAAAAAATTCTGTGATTTGATTAACTGTTTTTGCTGATAGAGTTTTAATCTTATCTCTTTGTAATTTTTCTAAATCATCAGAAGTTATCCTATTTACTGGTTGCTCTCCAAAAATGTCGTATAGATGTTTTTTGTATTTATTTCTTCTATCTTTTATACTAGTTTGGGTAGAGTGCAAAAGCATATCATCAAAATATTTTTGAGCTACAGTATCAAATAAAACTCCCACTTGTTTTTTATGTTTGATTGGTACTTCTGTACCTAATCTAATACTATTAATTACTTCATTTCGTTTTTGAAAACAAAAATGTTCATTAATCCCTTTAGATTTATCGCCTATTTTAGCTCGTTTAAGTTTATTATTTTCATCTTTATATGTGATATAATACGAAATATCGCCATTTAGTTTTGTGTAAAGCTGTACGGAAGACCCGTATTTTTTGGAGTTAATGTAGTTCATTTTTAGTAACCTATTAGTAACCATAATTCAAACTATAATATACAAATTTCAAAATTCTTTTTTAGTTTTCTAAAAACTAACTTCCAAAATCCAAAAAAAACATTAAACTAAAACCACTCCTAAATTTTATTACATAAATTTACCATATGCAAAACTCCAAAAAAGCATTTTCATTTGTAGAAATAATTATAACTATAGCAATTATTACACTCCTTGCTGTTATATGACTATCAATTAATCAAGGCTACAAAGACAACATAGACAACACAAAAATAATCTCCGACATTAAGACTATAAACAACGCTTTAGAATCTTACGCACAAGAAAACAACTCACTACCTATGCCTTGATGAAATACAAACTTTTACAAGATAGATACTAGTTATTCTCACTCATATTCAGACACTGAAACTTTTTGAGTTTATGGAAGTATTACAGAAGACATATTACCTAAAAAATATTTAGATGTTCTTCCTCTTGACCCAAAAACTAACTCTTATTATTCTTACTGAAAAACAGGGGAAAATATTTCCAAGATTTTTAAAATAAAAGCGTAAAAGTTTTATAATCGGCTTTTTTTCAATTTCTCCGTAATATTTGCTTTTGGTTTTACTCATTATCAAAATTCTTTTTTGCTTTTTGAACAATCAAATCAAATTCGGGCAGCGTAGTAATATGCTTAAAATATAAAGGATTGTATAATCTTTCCGCATCAGAAAAATCTAAATTAACCGCTTTTTGTAATGATGAAATTGCTTTTTTATCCTTTGCTTTTTTATCGTATATACTTGCTTCAAAAAAATAAACATCGGGATTATTTTTATCGGCAAGTTTATAAATTCTTAAAACATTTACCGCTTGTTGTAAATTATTCTGCTTAATATAACTATCCGTAAATAAATAGGATAGCATATTGATGTAATTGATTAAACGCTGTGCCGAATGCTTTTTTGCAAAATCTTTTTTCAAGATATTTTTTCTTTGCAGCTCAATTTCTTGTGTTAATTTATTGTACTGTCCGTTTTTAAAATAGTTTAAATAAGCTTGTTGTTTTGTGCCTTCTTGTTCTGCTATTTTTTTTAATTCAGCTTGTTGTTTTTTAATGTTTGGATTTTTTAATAGTGCTGTATAGCTTTTTTGGTATTCTTTGATATCAATCAAGCCTTTCAAGCTGCTTAAAAAAACTTCGTATTCTTGTTTTGCTTGGTAAATCTTATCTTCTATGATTAATTTATTGATGTGCGCCGATACGTTTTCAATATAATTTCGGATAATATGATCATCGTTTGGTATAATGCTTTTTTTCATGGATAAAATTTGCATCCATTCAATAGCCGAATTAATAATCGAATCATTAGGCCACTCATGTCCTTTAGTGGTAACAAACAGATGGTGATTAAAACCTAAAGTTCCCATTTGCTTATCCAGTTCTTTCATTTCCAGATAATTGAAATCATCAATGCCTACAATTCCGGCAAAATCAAAATATTTATCAATCTGCTGTCCGGCTTGGGGTAATCCTGCAGCAATAGAAATTACGCCGGCAATTCCACCTTGTTGTATAGCAATTGATGTTGCAATTTTAGCTCCTCCTGAAAAACCGGCAGTGTAAATTTGCTTTGTATTGACATTAAATCGTGAAAATACATCGTCAAATAAAACATTTACTGTGTGAGCAATTGTTTGCAAACCGTTTTTTGCATTATTGGAAGCAATAATCAGATACCCAAAATTATCGGCAGCTTTTTGAAATTTACGAGCAGCTAATTTTCCGCGTGCATGAGCATCAAAAACGATAATTACAGGAAATTTTTTATTCGGAAGATAGCTGTTTGGGAAATAAGCGGTATAAGTTTCATTGCTATCTTTCAGGCAAGCTATTTTGTGGAAGGTTCCGGCTTGATAAATAAAAGTATTTAACTTATTATCGGTATTTTCCTTATTACTTTCCGTATTTGAATTATTGCAAGCAAGCAATAAGAAAACTCCTAAACTCAGGCTGATAAATAGTATTGATTTTAAACGCATTATGCTTTTTTTTATTGATTTGAATGTAGTTTTTTCTCCCAATTCCATGCGGAAAGCATCATTTCATCTAAACTTTTTTCGGCTTTCCAACCCAACTCAATATTGGCATAGCTTGTATCAGCATATACTTGTTCCACATCGCCGGCACGTCTTTCAACAATTTTATAATTGAGCTTTTGTCCACTCACTTTCTCAAATGATTTGATAACTTCCAATACCGAAATACCGGTACCTGTGCCGATATTAAAAATTTCAAAATTGTTCTTGTTTTTATTTTCCAACAACCTGTTTGTGGCAACAACATGAGCTTTTGCCAAATCAACCACATGAATGTAGTCGCGAATAGCTGTTCCGTCGGGAGTATTGTAATCATTACCAAAAACACTAAGCTGTTTCCGAATGCCTATTGCTGTTTGTGTAATAAAAGGTACCAAATTAGCAGGTACACCAATGGGCAGTTCGCCGATTTCAGCCGATTCGTGTGCACCTACGGGGTTAAAATATCGTAAAGCAATTGATTTTAGATTTGGTTTTACATTCATGTAATCACGAATAATTTCTTCGGCAATTTGTTTAGTGTTTCCGTAGGGTGATATTGCCGGTTTTACCGGAGTACTTTCTTTTACAGGCAGTTCGTCCGGCTCGCCATACACAGTGCATGATGATGAGAAAACAAAAGATGTACTTTGATATCTGTCCATCATTTCCAATAAATTCATCAGGGAAATCAGGTTGTTTTGATAATATTTTAAAGGTTGTTCTACCGATTCTCCAACGGCTTTGTAAGCAGCAAAATGGATTATTGCGTCAATATTTTGATGTTCTTTAAAAAAGTTTTCTGTTTTTTGTTTATCTGTTAAATCAAAATTGTAAAATTCGGGTTTTATACCGGTGATTTTTTCAATACCCTTTAAAACTTCTATTTGAGAATTGGATAAATTATCAATAATCAATACCTTGTAGCCTTCGTTGATAAACTCAACGGCAGTATGCGAACCTATAAATCCGGTTCCTCCGGTAATCAATACTTTTTTTTTCATTATAAATAGTGTATATTGTTACAACTGTTCGTTAAATTTTTTATATCGTTGATATTCAGACATTTGTGTGGCTGGTTCTTTTTTTACAAATTATTTATTATCTAGACGTTGCCAAGTGCAAGCACATTGGCAAGTCAAAATGTACCGAACTATTATCGTTATTCATTTGATATAAAAACGGCTTTGCCGTAATTTGGCAAAGCCTTGTTTTTTATAATTTGTTAAGTTTAAAAAAGCCCGTGGATTTCAGCATCAATACGGTCTATAATAAAGCTTAAATCTTTTAAATTATCTTGAAAATTTAAGTTGTTCACATCAAGAATTAGTAATTTGCCTAAATCATAGGTATTTATCCATTCTTCGTATCGTTTATTCAGATGAGTCAGATAATCTAAACGAATTGTATTTTCGTAATCTCTACCGCGTTTTTGGATTTGATTTACTAAAGTAGGCACCGAAGCCCTTAAATAAATCAACAAGTCAGGGGGTTCAACCAGTGAACTCATTAATTTAAAAAGTGCAAAATAATTGTCAAAATCGCGCGAGCTCATTAATCCCATAGAATGAAGATTGGGTGCAAAAATGTGTGCGTCTTCATAAATAGTACGGTCTTGAATTACTGTTTTTCCGGATTTGCGAATTTCCAATACTTGGTTAAAACGACTATTGAGAAAATATACTTGAAGATTAAACGACCAACGCTGCATGTCATCGTAAAAATCGTTTAAATAGGGATTGTCATCTACATCTTCATAATGTGCGTCCCATTTGTAATGGTTTGCTAATAAGCCTGTTAATGTAGTTTTCCCTGATCCTATATTTCCTGCTACCGCAATATGCATAATTAATTTTATTTTAAATAATTAAAATCCGAAAATACAGAATTTTTATTATTACACAAAAGATTTTTTGCCATAAAAAAAGCTTGTAGCAATTACTACAAGCTTTATATATTTTAAAAAATCCGAACATCAACCTCCTGAAGCACTAAATCCACCATATTTAGCCGTTCCTTTTTTGGGATTAACGCACATAACAAGAATTTTTTCAGGATTAGCAATAATTTGTTGTTCATCCGCACCTAACACATAATCTTGAAAACTTATATTTTTAGTAGTCATAATCAAAATCATGCTTGACTGCAACTCTTTTGCAAAGTCAATAGTTTCATCTGCTAAGCTTTTGTCACCGGGAAGTTTTACAATCTCAAATTCTGCTCCTTTATCAGCTAAATAGCTTTTTGAAAAAACAATATTTGATTTTGTTTTTGTTTTAATTCTTGAATCGGTAGAGTCTTGATAAACAATGTAAACTTTAGTATGGTATAACTCGTTAAGGAAAGCCGCCCAAACCAATTTTTCTTTTTGTTCTTTTTTAAAATCAACAGGGAAAACAATGTTCTTCAGTTCCTCGTGTGGAGCATCTTGAACAACAACAAAAGGAGCTTTTGAACCGGCAATAACTTTAAGAGCCCAGCTGCCTGTAAATTTCTGCATTCCTTTAATACCGTGTGTTCCCATAACTACCAAGCTGGCATTAAGGTCTTCAACAGCATCACTTATCGCAGTAAAAATACTTCCTTCGCGTACAATAATAGAAGGCTCAATTCCATATTTTTCTTTTGTTTGATCAACAATTTCTTGCAATTTACTTTTTGCATTGTCGATTTCCTTACTTTTTTTCACTACGTGAATTAAAGCAATATTGTCATTGGTTTTTTTTGCAAATTCAATTGCATGTTCCAGAGCATATCCTGCAACCTGTGAAAAATCCCAAGGTACTAAAATCGGTCTATTTCCTTTCATAGTTTTATATTTAAAAGGTCTAATTAATTTCTTAAACAATATTTAACAAGCAATGTGCCATAATAGACATAAAACGAACAAATTAACAAAGCAGTGTTAAATGTAATTGTTCAAATATAAACTTTTTCTTACAAATTTTTTACTAATTTAGTGGAAATTTTTTAAAATAGAAAAAAATAAAAAAATAAATTGATAGAAAATATAAAAAATTGTCGGAAAACAGTTTTTAAAATCTTTAAATTTTAAGATTATCCTTACCTTTGGAGAAAAATAAAACTAAAATTAATGTACTATGGAAATTGATTGGAAAAATTTACCTTTCGGCTATATTAAAACCGATTATAATGTACGTACTTATTACCGCAACGGAAAATGGGGTTCGTTAGAACTTTCCTCATCGGAACATGTTGATATTCATATTGCTGCTACTGCATTGCACTATGGGCAGCAAGCTTTTGAAGGCTTAAAAGCTTTTAT
>JAKIUH010000181.1 GCA_021647685.1 Bacteroidales bacterium | reverse complement strand
ATCAAGTACAACGGATATTGTTTTAGATTAAATATTAACTGCTCAAAGCGATAAAGAGTTTATCGAAAAAATTCTTGAAGATTTTTCAATTATAAAAAATATTGAGCCTGAAAAACTTGAAAGTCTTAAAATCAGTAAATTAGACACGCTCTATTTAGCTTTTCCCGAACAAAGCGGTGTGTCAATAAATTCTATTGAAGAATCGCATAATTCCGTATTTGAATTTTATGAACATATTGGTGAATGTCAAGATATTCAAGCATTTATACGTAGTAAAGCCTTTAGTAAAATTTATGAAAATTTATTGCCGCAAATCTATAAAAATATTCCTCTGATTAAACATTTGGATTTTGATGCGGTTTTGGCTCGTTTTGGTAAAGCAGCTATTTTGCGATTTATTGAAAATAAACTGGATTATCAGCCCAACTCGTACACTCTTGATAATGTAGATGAGCTCATTATCATGAAGGAGATACTTATAGAGATGGAGAATATTTTGTTTTCCGATGCCAAATTTAAAATCATGGCTATTAATGCAAGTAGTGATGTTGCTGCCGACCAGCAAAAACTTGAAGGAGCAAACATGATTTTGAAAAAGCATATTCGTGAATTAATGATTCATTTTAATTTGCCTTTTGAAAATCAAGGTATTGAACCATCAATAGAAGAACTGTTAAATTCGGCAATTGAACAATTTGAAGAAATTACGGGAATTACTTCCGAGCATATGGGCTTATCAAGCTATCTTGACGGAATTATTCATAATTTGCGCTTGCAAGATGAGTTTAAAGAGATTGTTTTAGGACAATATGTTTTAGGCAATATTATCAATAATTTAACAGAAAAAGTTTTATCAAAAGATATCCCTGCAAGCAAATCGCTTTTATTTATTTATTTAATGAAGCAAGAAAACCGTTTGGCAAAACTGATTACCAAACGCTTAAAAGTATATGCCGAACAGTTAAAAGCCATTGATGATGAAGAAATACAAATGGCAGTAAATGATTTTGTTTTACAAATTATTGATAACGATTTAGATTTAATTTTAGATGAAATTTATTTGCTTAAAAATCTAAAAATATCGCAGAATAAGCTGCACAGCGAAAGCCGTGAAATAGCACGTATGCTTATTGATATAATCAATAAAACCCGTGCAACTGAATATTATAATAAATATACACATAGTCTTATCCGATTTACAGAATTACGTTTTAAAGCTCAAAACTCATCAGTAAACGAGATGATTCAACATGGAATTACTGTATTTAAAGATTTTAAGCCAAAGACGAATGTGTATGAAAGTCATAATAATGGTTCTTTGAACTGGATTAAAGAAATTATGACCAAATGTGGAGTTATTTCAGCCGAGCAACCCGTACAAGTGCATACCCGTAAAGTTACTGATGCAAAAAAGCGTGAGTTTGCTTTTCATAAAGTGGATTTAACCGATGAAGAGCTGAAACTAAGGCAATTACGCTTAGATGAAGCAAAAGCACTTAAATCGCCATCGGGTAATGAGTATATTAAAAATCTTGCAGCAAAACCACAGGTAGAATTTTTCGGAAAACGCATTCAAAAGTTTGTTGAACATATTGATGCGCAAGACTATAGATGTAAAATAGTTGATAAAGGTTTGTTTAAAGAGCTGGTAATATTTCAAAAATCGTTTTTAAAATATTTAACCGATAATTATCAGTTATTGGGCCCCGATGTAATTTCGGAAGAATACATAAAAAACTTTGTACCCGATGTAATTCATTTTTTAGGTGCACCCGAAAAAGTTCTTTCATTTCCGAAAGTCGGATATTTTGATTTAGACGGTCCAAACGGAAAAATTAAAACCTTAGTTGTACCATTAGACAAAAAAGCCGATTATTTTGGCAATGTAAAAAAGCCGCGTTTAACTTTAATCAATGAAAAAGTTAAAGAAATGGGCGGAATACCTATTCATGGTTCTTTGTTTGCCATTGAAGAAGAAGATGGAGGTATTTTTGTGGTTCATGTTGGTGGCGATAGTGGAGTAGGTAAATCGGAAATGTTGGCAGCCATGATGCTTAAATGGCTGAAAAAAGATTTGAAGCATATACGCTCTATTAAACTCATAGCGGGTGATATGTTTCATATCTTTCCTGACAAAAAAGGCAATTTATACGGTATCGGTACAGAAGTTGGCGATTTTTCCCGTGTTACCGATTTTGATCCTGATTATATTAAATACTACAATTCGCTTTTTGAAAGCAGTTCGGATAGTAATGTAAGCGATTTGAACTCGCGAAGTACCATTAGCGGATTGTGCGATATAAATATGCCTTTTAAAATTGATATTATTTTAACGGCAAGCAATCATGCACGCGAAGAAGCCGGAATAACGCGTTTTGATAATCCTGAAAACTTTATTTACTACCGCGATTCACACGGAGAACGTAAAGAGAAAGCCACAAGTGGCGATAATCCGAATTTTCAGCGTACTTTATTGCGTTATACCGACCATCCGAATATAGTTACTGTTCTTGAAAATCATGGCAATTATCTTGATGATATATTAGACTGGGAATTTAACGAAGCTGATGGTAAATTTTATTTGTGCACATCGTTTAAAATGTTGGATAAAATTGATATAGAAGATATTGCAAAGCAAATTTTTACAGGTGAAAAATTTACCATCGAAGAACAGCAGTATATAATTGAGGATATTAAATTCGATATTATTCTTAATCGTTTTGAAATATTTACGAATATAGGGAAAGAAAATGAGAAGAGTTTTTTGCTTACGCGTAATATTTTCAATACTATTTTTAATGCCTTGGCAAGTACACCGTCCGGACAACCGTTTATTTCTGAACATAAACAATTGGATAGTAGAAAACATTTGCTTAATATCTTAAAAGGAAATTACGGAGACGGTAAAGGCGGTAAAATTGTTTTCGGAGTACTTTCAACCGATTTAGGAAAAAAGGGGCGTGAAATATCCGGTCCTCAAAAGGCAGCTGAAGAGTTGAAAAAACTTATCCAAGAAGTACGAATTGAAAATCCTGAAATTCATCAAAACAAACAAAAAGTTACCGAGCTTGTTTTAAAAGCATATGCACATATTTTTAACGGTACACGTTTAAGTCAAGAAATTAATCGATATAATTTTCGTTTATGGCAATTAGAACAAATGCGCAAAGCTAATTTTGTTCGTATTGACGATATGAAAACAAAGGTGGACTTATCAAACTTAAAAGGCTTTAATCCGGTACCTGAAAATAAAGAATTTTCACCACTTTTGATTACACCTAATATCAATATCGAGCTAAACATCTATAGCGAAACTTGGGAGCAATTAATGAATTTACCGAATAATAAAGAATTTGCCGATGAGTTTTATAAAGATTGTAGCGAGTTATATGTTGCAAACGGTTATAGTGATGAAACTATTATTAATAATATGATTTTGCAACTGCTTTTAATCAGCGGTTATATTTTAATCGAAGATTTAAACCGTGGCAATATTACCCGTAAGGTAAACCGTGAGGTGCTGGCTGCGGCAAAATCGGCAGTTTTGCGGTATTATAATCGAAAAGAAAAGTCTAATGAAAATAGTAAGAAGACTGACGATAATAAAAATAAAAGTAAAAGTAAAAAATAAGAGATAAATGTTCTAATATTTGTGCCGAAAAATAATGTCTGACAAGGGTTTACATTAAACGTATTAAAATTTATTTTGCGAACACCTACTTTTGTAAACCTTATCAGTGTATTACATTTATTGTTAGAAAGAAAGTAGTTAAAACAAGGGTGTAGAAACATCATTTTGTGTTATTATTTTAGGGCTCGCTGAAAAGCTCAGATGTACATCTATTTTGGATTTTGTGAAGTGCAGATGTATAGAAATACTTCAAACTGAACAAAATACAAAAGAGGTGTGCAGCTGAGCAGCAGAAAACATTATGGTTTTTATATAATAAATGCATGCTTTTTCGGATATTGTATTTGAAAACCTTGCATTTCGATACAATTAAATAAACATAATATATTGATTAATAATACATTTAGCGTTTTTCAGCAGTCCCTATTTTACTTTGTAAAAATCTGTGCTAATCTGTTTAATCTGCGGATTAATAAATAAAATTCTGTTCTGATATTTTGTTTAATCTATTGACAAGGTCTAACGATTGGTATTTTGAGGGTTTTGCAACGAAACAGATGCGTGAAGGTAATTCCAAACCACTCAATTTGGGTTTGTCAATAGATGCTCAATTTCTTTATATAGAATTATATTCCAGTAGCTTATTATGTTTCACTATTAAAATCGGTGAATAATTCGGGTTTGGATATCCTTCCATAAACTTTTATTTGTATATTTCCAATTTTATTACGTAATTAGTAGAAAATAGAATTTTCCTTTCCGATGTTTAAATTTTAATATTATGGAAGAAAAAAGAGTATTTCTAATGGTGGGCTTAAACTTGGTTGTGGCTATTCCACTGGCTGCTGTTATTTTAAGGCTATTCTTTAAAAACAGTATTTTATATAAAATCATCTTTTTATGGGTAACAAATCTGATTTTAATTGATATTAGTTCAAAGATGTCTGTTTTATATCCTGAGGCATATCCAAAATATATTAGCTTACCGTTAGGGCTGTCTGTATCAATTGGCTTAATTTATTTAACCTACAAATTAGTTCGCAAACCTTTTGATACAGCAATTAGTAACTTGGAAGTACTAAGTGAGGGTAAGCTTGATGTGAATTATAGCAATGATTATTTAGAAAGAAACGATGAACTTGGGAGAATTGCCCGCAGTATTAACAGTCTGACTAAAACTTTTAAAAAGGTAGTTACAGATATTAAGAACAGCTCAGATTTTATTGCTACGGCAAGCCATCAGTTAAGTTCTATCTCACAAGAAATATCGCAGGGTGCAACAGAGCAAGCTTCTGCCAGCGAAGAGGTTTCGGCATCAATGGAACAAATGGTGGCTAATATCAGTCAAAATGCAGATAATGCGAAGCAAACTGAAGATATTGCCCAAAAAGCATCAATAGGAATTAATAAAGTAGGTAATTCTGCTAATAACAGTTTGGAATCTATTCAGCAAATAGCTGAAAAAATTACCATAATTAGTGATATTGCTTTTCAAACCAATATTTTGGCAATTAATGCTGCAATTGAAGCTGCTGCTGCCGGTGAGCATGGTAAAGGTTTTGCTGTAGTGGCAAATGAAGTAAAAAAACTTGCAGAAAAAAGTAAAACGGCTGCAGAGGAAATTAATCGGCTTTCAGAATCAAGTGTAAATGTTACCATTCAAACAAAAGAATATATGGATAAAATTTTACCGGATATTGAAAAAACGTTAAATCTGGTAAATGAAATAACCATTGCCAGTATTGAACAAAATTCCGGTGCTGAACAGATAAACAATGCAATTCAGCAGCTTAATTTAATTACCCAGCAATCTGCTGCAAACTCAGAAGAGATGGCCGGTAATTCAGAGGAATTATCTGCACAAGCAGAAAAATTAAAAGAAATTGTTTCTTTTTTTAAGTTCAAGAATTGATATTTTCTACCGACCATGCTTCCGGTTTATCGCCAAACCATTGTTTGGTTTTTGCCCAAGTAGTTTTAAAAAAATCTGAATTTCGATAGTTGTTCAAATGTGTTTCACTTTCCCAATGACTGTATGAGAAAAATATATTTTTTTGATGAATATCTTGATAGATATCAAGATGAGTGCATCCATCAAAACTTTGAATCTTATCACGTATTGAAAGACTAAACTCTTTAAATGTTTCAGAAAAGTCTTCCTTGAAGGTCATTTTTACTATCCTTACGATCATTTTTATCTTTATTTTCAAATTCTATTCTTATTTCCGATTTTGTATCAAGGCTTAATAACTGTGCTACTTTTGCTTTATTCATAGCTATCTCAAGCAGGCCTGCCGAATTAAAAATAGCAAGTAATTCACCGTCTTCTGTTTCGTTGTATTTTTTATTTATTTTGGTAATCACACTTTTATTACTTTGAACAAAAATTTTAAAACTACGATTTTTGCCAATATCTTCAAATAACTCTTTATGTACATTGGTAATTACATTATGATATGAATCAATATAGATTACTTTTCCGATAATTTTTGACTCTTCATACATTGGCAACATTGGTAACTGCCTGAATAATTCCTTTTTTGATTTACCAAGATGTTCAATATCTTTATTTTTAAGAATCTCGCAAGCTATGTCTGCAAAAATATTCAATTCGGGAAAGCCATCTGTGGGTTTTTCTTCAATTTCAATAAGCTGCTCTATCTGTCCTTCAGTCATTAAGAAAAAAATTCCGTTATCAGCTCCAATAAAATAATGCCCGTCATATTTTACTATTACATGTTTTCTTTTTTCGTCAGCTTCACTGTTTACGGCAATAATATGTATGCTGCCTTTCGGGAAATTCTTATAAGCATTTTTAATAACATAAACTGCCTGTATCAAATTAAAAGGCTCAATCTGATGATTAATATCAACAATTACGGCATCAGGAACAGAATTTAGTATTCTTCCTTTTACGGCTCCAATATAATAGTCCGCTGAGTTCCAGTCTGATATTAAACTTACAATAGGCATATAAAAAACGTACTAATTTATTTTGCCGTAATTTTAAGGCAATAATTTTATTATAATATCTTACTTTATCTGCTGTATAGATAATTAATTAGTTAATGAAGTAATCAGGATAAAACATTATTTTAATTATCTTTGTAAAAAACAAAAGTAATATAGTCTTTTTAAAATATGATTGAAAAACTTATCATTTTAGATGATATTGACCCTATTAATTTATATGGAATTAACAATAAAAAAATTGAAATTATCAAATCGTTTTTTCCGAAACTGAAAATTATTGGTCGCGGACATGAGCTTAAAGTAGTTGGTGAAGCTGTTGCTGTACTTGATTTTGAAAAAAAACTGGCAATGCTTGTCAAGCATTATAATACCTATCATAACATTAGCGAAGACAGTATAACGGAATTGTTGTCGAATGGTAGAAATAGTACGCTAATAGATAAAAAGGACGATACCGTATTGTTATATGGTAGTGGTGGAAAGCCCATTAAAGCCAGAACCAAGCATCAGCAAGAGATGGTAAAATCATACCGGAAAAATGATTTAATTTTTGCAATTGGTCCTGCCGGAACAGGAAAAACCTATCTGGCTATTGCTTTGGCTGTTAGAGCTTTAAAAAATAAAGAAGTTAAACGGATTATTCTAAGCCGTCCTGCTGTTGAAGCAGGAGAGAAGTTGGGTTTTCTTCCGGGTGATATGAAAGAAAAGCTCGACCCATATTTGCAAGCTCTGTACGATGCTTTAAATGATATGCTTCCACCGCGAAAATTAGAGGAATACATGCAAAAAGGAATGATTCAAATTGCACCATTGGCATTTATGCGCGGTAGAACTTTGGGCAATGCAGTTGTTATTCTTGATGAAGCTCAAAATGCCTCATTAAATCAGTTAAAAATGTTTCTTACCCGAATGGGCGAATATTCTAAATTTATTGTAACCGGTGACATTACACAAATTGATTTGCCCGATAAAAGTCATTCCGGTTTAATACAAACCCAAAAAATACTAAAAAATATCGAAGGAATCTCATTTATAAATTTTGATGCTTCGGATATTATCCGGCATAAATTGGTAAAACATATTGTAAATGCTTATGAAAATAATAATAAAACGGATAATAGTGATTAGCGATTTTTTATTCAGGTGAAATTTAATTGATACGTTGTTTAATATACAAAATTTTAATCTTAATATTTAATCTATGAAAACAAAACTATTAGTTACTGTGCTTTTTGCAAGTATAATTTTCTTACAATCATGCGATGTGTTGCAGCAGATGGATCTTCTCAAGCTCTGGGTTCATGGCGCCAGCGACGAGAATCAGCCCGCCAACCTGGCTTGGGTATTTCGCTGCAAGTTTGGCTGCAATGGTGGCGCCGAAGGAGTGACCGACCACGAGTGGCCATCTTCCGTTACGCCGAACCAGCAATGGGCGAAGGGCGGCGGCTTGAGCATCAAGTGAAACGGTCGCTTGGTCGGGGCAGGATTGTCCAAAGCCAGGCCGGTCGACCGCAATAAATTCAAATCCGCCAGGGACATCGGAAAGAAAATCCAGCCATGAGGTTGCGCTGCCAGGTGTGCCGTGGATGAAAATGACTCTTTGGGCCGTGGCGCCGCCTGCAGCGAGATAACTCAGGGGTTTCGAGAAATCGCTGTGGGCGGCTAGTATGCGCCTGTCAATGCCCGATGTTGCAGTAACGCGCTTAAGGGACGATCGGCCAAACAGTCCAGCCATTAGGAGCGCCGTCACCTGCCAGTGACGG
>JAKIUH010000180.1 GCA_021647685.1 Bacteroidales bacterium | reverse complement strand
TTTCCGTATTTTGCTTTTAAAACTTTTATTACGGCATCCATATCTTCAACCATTTTAGATATTGTAACATCCGATTGATTATAATGTCCTTGGCTCATTCCTTGTCCTCGCTGATCCCAGTATGCCATTGCATATTTTTTTTCCAGATCTACTGTCCAAAAGCCATCTCTGTATTCTAATCCGTTTCCTCCGGGTCCTCCATGAACGATCAAAATGATAATTTTAGACGTAATATTACCTCTGATGTAAACAGGCATATCTGCTCCGTCATTTCTGACATATATCGTTTCGTTTAGCTTGTATAAATCTTCTTGTTTCGAACAAGAAAAAAAAATAAGTGCGAATAATGTTATATATAAATACTTCATAATTATTTCATTTTGTGTTTTGATAATGTTTTTACGTTCCCTCTTTTTATGCCCCTGTTGAGTGTCCATGCCGTTCCCAACTCGAAACTAAATTCAGGAACAGATGTAGCATTATAATCTAATAATAAATTAGTATTTATCTTTATAAAAACTGCTACAGGAATATTTTTTTTATAGACAAAATGTTTCCCTAATGCAAAAGCAAAAGAAGGTGCAAAATAGCCTCTTGACGTATTCCCGATATTTGATACTATACCATCATCATTGATTTCCCAAGTTTCACCTGAATTAAATATTCTGTAATAAGATAGACCTAAACCGAATTCACTATAAAACAATTTTTTTGAGTAACGCCTCCAATACAAATCTGTTGATATGATTAATCCTTTGTGTGATGATTTGTGTGAATAATAGGCAATATTTGGAGTGATGTATAATATTTTCCTAACTGTTTTAATTCGCTTTTTATTTTCTTTTGTTTTTTCAATTAGTAATAAATTCCAATCAATCCCAGCTTTTATACCCGGGTGAATTATTAGATTTCCATAATAAGATACAGATATTGGTGCATACTCTCCAAGTTTAAAATCTTTATAATATACTTTCTTTTCTTGTGCTTGAACATTTTGCCAAGCAATAAATATAAATAAAACTAAGATAAATTTTCCTTTCACTTATTTGCTATTTTAATTATTGTCAAAACTAATTTATTTTCTCATTCCAACAAAGGTAAAAATTAATTATTGATTATCTGTATTTTAAACTTTATTCGTTAGTAAAAGTATTCAATGGAATATTTTCCATTGCCTGATAACACCAAAGGAGCAATAAGCATTAACCCAATCCAATTATTTATTACTATTTCGAGCTTGCCGAAAAACGCTAATGTATTATTAATCAGTATTTTATGTTCGCATCATTGCCTTAAAATGCAAGGTTTTTGAATACAATGTCCGAAAAAGCATGCATTTATTATATACAAATCATAATGTTATTTGCTGCTCAGCCGCACAGATCTTTTGTATTTTGTCCAGTTTGAAGGATTTACATACACCCGCACTTCACAAAATCCAAAATAGATGCACATCTGAGCTTTTAGCAAGCCCTAAATAGAGCTTAGTATAGAAACCCCTTACAGGCTTGTATTTTCAAAATACTGAAAAAATAAGTGATTGTTAAACAATCAATTAACAAATCCTGTCAGGGTTCTTTTTCAGGTAGTTTACCTTTTTAGACCGGACTCACTAATTACTTTGTAATAACTTCTCCACGCATACGGAGTACTACTTTATATTTGGCTCTTCCGTTTTTATCTTTACCGGGAATATTGGTGATTAAAGTTACGGTTTTATTTTGTTTTCCTGATTTATGTGCCGAGTTAAAAATAACTTTTATTTCACCTGTTTGTCCGGGTTTTATAACTTTAGGTACTTCGGCTGTGGTACATCCGCAACTGGAACGGGTTTTGTGAATTAACAAATCACGTTTGCCGTTATTTTTAAATTTGAAAACATGATTAATTACCTGACCTTGTTTAATTTTACCAAAATTAAATTCGCGACTTTCAAAGTCCATTGTTGGTGCGTTTGCCAACTCTTCTTTAGTTAGTTTTGAAAAATCTTCAACAATAGTTGCACTTACCGTAAGTGTATTTCTGGGTTGAGGCTTTCCATTTACTAGAATATTCAGGCGGTCATACACATAATCCCAATCGTTTTTCTTAGAAGCATCGTAGGTAATTGTAATTTTTCCTTCCTGCTTGGGTTTTAATACAGAAGGAGTTATTTCTGTTTTAATATGTGCCGGTATTCTTTTCGTATCAAAACTTAATTTAATTTCTTTATCCGAATCGTTTACAATGCCAATAGTTTGCTTTTTTACATCGGTATTTGCTATTCGAGCAAAAGCCACATGATTTGTTTTCAAGCGCAAAGGTCCCATTTGAAAACGGTAAATATCCGATAAAGTTTTTTCTTTAGGAATCACCTCTCCTGTTACCACAAGTTTAACAGGTGCTTTTGTGGCGGTATTATATACTAAAATATGCTTATTAAAGGCTCCGGGACGATTACGCGGGTCGTATTGTGCACTAACAAAGCCTGACTCTCCGGGCTTAACCGGTTTTCTAGTCCACTGAGGAGTGGTACATCCACAACTCGACTCAACATTAGTAATGATTACGGGCTGATTTCCGGTATTTTTAAATATAAACTTATGAGTAGCCAAACCACCGTCTTCGTGAATCTTACCGAAAGCAAAAGTGGTTTCTTTAAACTCAATTTTTGCCTGTGCACTAAGTTGCTGAGCAGATAAAAACAAAACAGCAGCCATTATCACTAAACTTATTCTTTTCATAATGTCTTTTATTAGTTATTTTTTAGCAAATTTAAAAGAAATATTTTACTTTTATTAAATCTTATTATGTTAAACAGAACAATAAACGTATAAAACTGTAAATAATTATGAAAAAGATTAGTAAGTTGATAATTTTAATACTAATAATCAGTATAGTTTCACTTAAAGTGTTAGCACAAGAAACAAACATACAATTAAGAATACTTACTTTCAATATTTATCATGGAGCAACAATGAATAATGATTTTGATTTGAATAAAATTGCACAAGTTATCAACTCAGTAAATCCGGATTTAGTTGCATTGCAAGAAGTTGATTACAAAACAAATCAGGCAAAAAAAATGGATTTATCCACTGAATTAGCAAAACTAACTAATTTAACTCCTTTGTTTGGAAGGGCAATGTATTATGATAATGGTGAATATGGTATTGCTGTTTCATCAAAATACACTTTTATTAAAACACAAAGACACCTTCTCCCCTATTCTGATAAGCTTGAGCCACGTATTGCCCTTGAAGTTTTATTTGAGTTTACTACTGGAGATACAATACGTTTTGTTAATACTCATTTGGACTATACTAAAAACTCTAAAGACAGGGTGAATCAAATAAAAAATATTATTCAATTATTTAAAAATAATGATTATCCGACAATTCTTGCCGGTGATTTTAATGCTGTTCCTGAAAGTGATGAAATTAAATCTTTACTAAAAACTTGGACATCTTGTTCTGCCGGAAAAAATAATTTAACTTTTCCCTCGGATAATCCGGAAAAGACCATTGATTATATATTTTTTAAACCTCAAATTTCATGGGAAATTATTAATTACAAAGTGATTTGTGATAAAATAGCATCCGATCACTGTGCGGTATTTAGTGTTCTATCTTTTATTGCTAATTAGAGTTTGTCTCTAATGTCCGATTTCTGTGTTGTTGCTCAAAATGCAAATTTTCGAATACTTTAGTATACTCAGGTTTGCATTTTTCACACGCCTTGAACTCGAACTTTATAGACCAAACGCTTGACTTTATTGACAAACACTAACTAAATTAATGTCTAATTATCAGCTTCTTTACTTGAATAGATTTTCCGTATTTAAACTTAATAAAATAGATTCCTGATTTTAATGATGAAACATCTACTGTTGCGGGTGTTTGCACAATATTTTTTTCTATTACAACTTGCCCGCTATAGGATAGGACTTTAATACTTTCCGGTGCGTCGCCTTTAATTACAAATTGATTGTTTGCAGGGTTTGGATAAATAAGCAAATCTGATTTTCCTACTTCATCGAAACCGGTGCATTCTTGTACGGTTACAGTAAGCGTATCTGTTGTGTAGCATAAGTTATTTGCTCTTAGGGTAACTGTGGCAATAAATGTATTGCTGCCCGTTAATGAATTATCCACGGTAATACTTTGTGTAGTATCGCTGTTATTCCAAATAAATGAATAATTAGCATATATATCGTTGCCTGTGTATTTATTGGCCAATAATTGTGTCGATTGGCTTGAACAAACGCTCAGGTCATCACCCAAATCTGCGGGATAATTATTATAAGGAGAATAGTTTGATGCTCCATCAATATGAACACTTTCTTCAGCCTTACAACCGTAGCTATCAGTTACCGTTATGCTGTAATTACCCGTATTATTGACTGTAATACTTTTTTCGATATCACCGGTATTCCACAAATAATTTTCAAAACCGCTGTTTGCCCTTAGTTCAATAGCTGATGTCCAATAACAATATTCCGTTTCGGTAATCGCATCGGGCAAATCATATAAAATATTTACCGTATCGGTATAAGAATTACCGCCTAATATTACTTTTATAATATTCTCATTATTTCCGGTGTTTGCATAAATTGAGTCGATTACTACAGATGACGAATCGGAACCGTTTGACCATTCGTAAGAATCATACCCTATGCCAATATCAAATACATGAGTACCTGAATATTGGATATTTTCATCGTTATAGCAGAATGTCGTATCTTTTCCTGCATAAAATACCGGATTTACAAATTCATCACCACCAATACATGGTGGGTTGTTCCTTGTTTCACCGTCAATATCGGTAGTTATTTCAGGAATGTTTATACCATCGCGATATAATAATAAATCCTGAACGTGTAAATCTGTTTCACTTACAAAGTTTGGCATCAATGAAACAGAGTGAGTATTTCCTCCAATGGTATTTACTAAATCATTAAAATTAAAATATGATGATGTTGAGTATAGGTTATTATAATCCATATAGAAATTACTGTAAGAAATATCACTATAAATAATTCTATCGGAATTAAGATTAATTAGGCAATTATTATAAAGATTGTCCTGTCCATTAGAATCGTTAATATGAATACAAGACGAAAACGCATTTTCATTTCCATGTAAATAAATGCTGTTAAAATATAGGTTTGATTTATTATTAGAATAATATCCCATTATAGGAATCACCGTATTATTATTTGCATTAATAGAAATAAAGTTATTATCTACTGTAGATACAGCCATAGATTCAATACCGGTACATGCTACTGTTGTTTTGATATTTATTGTATTAAACGAAATTTTACAAGTACCCGAACTTATGTAGATGCCATAATCAATAGCTCTATTGCTTTGTATCGTATTTGCAGTTATTTCTATAAAACCATCACCTGTATGAGAATAAAAGTCTGATTTTATACCTACATGATTTTGATTGTCAAATATGTTTTTGTTTATGTTTACGGTAGATATTACGTAATTGCAATTTTCCATTAAAAATCCTGAACTACCGTTTTGTATCAAATTATTTGATAGTGTAATATGCAGTGTATCATCTTCGTTTCCGGTGTAATATATACAAGCGGTTTGATTGTCTTCATTAGATGAAATTACACCAATTATACGATTATTATCAAAATTGACGAATACGCTATCCTTTAAAACGACCACTCTGCCGTAAGTGGTGTTTATGGCTTGAATTGTCATATTTTTGAAATGTACATTTTGAGCAGCATCTAATGCTACAACATAGTTTTTTGCAGAGTCCGCATTGTATTGCAAAATTACACCAGTATTGTTTCCTGTTTCTGATTGAAAAACAATAGAATCGTTTGGTGTGTATCCGGGAATATTTGCCGGCAAATAAATTTGCTCATCATAAGTACCTGATTTTACATTGAAAGTAACTGAACCTGATACTCCACAGCTTAATAAAGCGGTAACAGCATCATTAAATGTAAGGTAATCGCCTGATGTACCTATCGTGTATATCCCTGCTAATGACCCACTGCAATTTCCTGCTATTTTATCGGCACCTATTGTGGGGTGTTCCGTATCTCTTATATTGCCATCAATATCTTTGCTTACCTCGGCTACCGGAATGCCTTTACCTATTAAGTAAAGTTCGTTTATATGTAAATCATCATCAGCGGTATATTGAGGGTTTACTGAAACGGAATTTTGGTCTTTGTTTACAGAACTTAGCCAGTCATCTTTAGTAGTGATATAAGTACCTGCATTATAGGCAAAATTACTACCGTTTGTAAGCACATCGTTATAATCGCTTGAAAAAGCATTACTATTTGCGATGTAATAAACTAAACCACCGGAATTATTATAAAAGATATTGTTTTTTAAATCATTGTCGGTTCCGCCTGATTCTTGATTAAATGCACGGCTTTTATTGGAGTTGCCAAAAATATTTACACTATTATAGTAGATTTTCTGATGATTACTTGCATATAAGTGAATACCTGCCGATTTATCGCTTGCATTAAAAGAAATCATATTATTTGCTGTTAATCCTGATTCGCTGTATGAACCATCGCATGAAATTAAGCCAATACCCACCCATGTCGTATCCTCAATAGCAGTAGTTTTATAAATTTGATTTCGCTCGATAAGTGCAAACTTTTGATATTTTGCAAAAACACCACCCGAATACTGGTTGTTAAAAGTATTATCGATAATGTAATTATGCTCACTAAGATTTGTTGTATTGTTGTTTAACAAAATGCCGATTTTACCATTGTTTATGGTATTGTTCATTATTACATTTTCGTTTCCGGCAGGTGCGGACGAATAGATTACCGGCATTGTTTGTCCGTTCCCTTCTATAATATTTCCGCTAATGGTATCTTTATAGCATTCTTTCATTAAAACAGCAACACTATTAACTTGATTTAATGCTTTTATATTTAAGTTTTTAATATTCACATTACTTACACTATCTAAATAAATAACGTAGTTGTTTGCTGCTCCGGCATCATACTGTAATACAACTTTCGAATTATCAGCCGATTGCGATTCAAAAGAAATTTGGGCAGTATCGGGCAAGCGATAAATTAAAGTATCTGCAAGCCTGAATTGTTCTGTATAAGTGCCATCAAGCACTTTAAATGTTACATAACCATCTACGCCGCAAAAGTTTAAGCTATCGACAGCTTCGCCAAATGTTGTAAAATTGCCTCCGCTGCCTATGGTATAATTACCGCTTAAAGGCATTTGTCCGTCGAATTCACACGCTCCGATATCAGGATGTGTATTTCTTGTGTTACCGTCAATATCTTCTGTTATGCCTGATATAACAGTACCTTTATTATTTACCCATGGGTCGCTTGTGTGTAGGTCGGTGTCTGATATAAAATTTACGTTTTTATAAATACTGTGCATGTCAAAACCTGTGGTTTGCTGCCAATTTTCTAATTTACTGTTGTTTATTAAATTATAAACAGTGGTTTTATAATAAGTATTGTAATCAATATCCGAACCATTTGTTCCAACATTTAAACATCTTGAATTATCTGCAATTAAAACATTGTTTTTTATTATTGCATTCTCTCCAGTACTTATAGGTGTTCCACTACCTTTGATTTTTATTGAATTATAGTAAATCTCATTATTAGTACCATAACTATCTATTCCGTAACAATCAGCGTAATTGCTTGAATTGTCAATATAAATCATATTGTTTGTAAAAACAGAATTATCATTAGAATAAACGGCCATTGTATTATCTGCTGTTGCCGTAATGTTAAAATGATTTTTGCTGATATTATAAGCCTCACCTTTGTATATGCGTAACATATTGTTATTAAACACATTGTTTGTAATGTCTGTGTTTTTAGGATATGCAGAAGTGTAGCAATCTATTGCATACTTTCCTTTCTCGAAATAACAATTATTAAAAACATTATTGCTATCGGTATAATTTATATTATTCTCATCAAAACCAAAATAAACTAATGTAGATGTTGTATTATCATCACTAAAATAAATTTTAGAACTTTCAAAACTGTTAAAACAAGCTTCTTTACGTATTTCAATAGGAACTCCCCATGATGCTCCGTTATTTGCAATAGATACATACTTAAAGATCATATAATCAACTCCGTTTAATAGGAGTGTATAATCTTTATAGGTTTCGGTAGGGGCATAATTTATAACTACATCAGTACTATCGCCGGTCGCCGATTGAAAAGTGATGGTGTTTGTTGCCGAAGTGCCTGTAATTTCGGGGATAGAAATTTGTTCGGCATAAGTTCCTGTGGCAATATTAAATATAACAGCACCATCAACCCCTTTGATAATCAAATTGTCAATAGCTGTGCTTATAGTTGAAAAATCAGGACTTGAACCACCAATAGTATAAATTC
>JAKIUH010000179.1 GCA_021647685.1 Bacteroidales bacterium | reverse complement strand
ATTATTATTTCAACGATGGATTTTATAAATATACTATTGGCAAATGTTCAAGTCCTGAGGAATGTGCCGAGTATATGAAAATAGCGGTTAAAGAAGGATATATTGATGCATTTATTGTTGCTTTTTATAAAAAAAACCGCATATCGCTTGAAAAAGCAGAACAAATTCGTAAAAACTTAAACTAATTGCATATAATTTGTTTAAACTAAGTAAATTATCCCTTAACTTTCAGTGTTTTTTCATCACTCTATAAGCTGAAAATTGACATCTTTAATTAGTTTTTTTATAAATTTTAATTAAATATTTCTAATTATATTTGACAATATTGAAATAATAATTAGTTTTGCGTAAAATAATTATGTATTTACATATAAAAATACAGACTTTAAAGCTTATGTTCATTTTTATTGCGTTTACAGTTTCCGGTATTATCCGTGCGCAATATATTAGCGCAGAAATAAAGTCTTTGTTTAGCATAAGCGATAAAAAAGAAATTGAAGAAGCTGAGAAATTAAGGGCTTATGGAGATGAACTGTTTAATGAGGCAAGAGAAATAGAAAATAAATACAAGATTAATTTTAATAATAAGCAGGATTATCGTGAAGAAAAGATACATAGTTTAAATGCTAAAACACTTGACGCATTAAAGAAAGCAACCCGAAAAAAAATCAGGGCAAGTAATCAATACGGGAATGCTAATGTAATTATGATTGCGGTTTTAAATAAAAATATTGATAAGCATACTGAGACACTGAGCGATTCAGAATTAAATATAATTTTAGATTTATCGGAAACAAGTACTAACTTATTAAAGAAAGCTAGAAAACTAAGAGGTAAATCTATGAGCATATCAAATGAACTACTGGTTTATCCTTATTTGATAGAAGCTGACAGTATAGAAAACTTGGCACTAAATAAATTGAAAGATGCATACGCTATTATTATGAAGCCTGATGTACTAAGTGAAGCTAAAAGAAACTACATAAGTGAAATCAAAAACTTAAACACTAATGTAAACGTGTATTACAGAATTCAAATAGCCGCATCTGCTATCGAGTTAAGTGTTAGGCAATTAAAAAAGATATATCCTGATTTATCAATAATTAGTAGTGAATACGAAAACGGCTGGTATAAATATTCAATACGAAAAAATTTCATATCTTATTCGCAAGCCGTTGAATATAAAGAGTTTCTAAATGTAGAAGGAGCTTTTATAGTAGCCTATGTGAATGGAAAAAAAGTTCCGGTTGCGGAGGCAATTAAATATGAAAAAAACTAAGCATTCATTGTGATTATTACATATCGGATTAATAGGGGGAAATTTTTTTCCGATTTAGCTTAGTAAAAAATGTTCCGGGAAACCGGAGCATTTTTTTTGTTTATGAAAAACACTAACTCATCAAAAATAATACATTGGTCATCAAAAAAACTTAATTCATAAACTTAAGGCTTAATTATTGTATATTAGTATATTAGAATATTTATTTTACGTGTATATGCCGGATATCCCTTTTGTTTTGTGTTATTTCCGGCAGGTGTTAATTCAATAAAAAATATTTTAATGAAAGGTAGAGTATTTATATTATCCCTGTTTGTTCTTTTTATTGTTAATTGTTTGAATGCGCAAAAAAGATATCTTTCAGAGCATGAAAGAACTACTATAATTTACAACCAACTTAGTGCTAAGTCAAAAAATATAGTAAAAAAACTTGTTGATGATGAAGAAAGCGCTAATAAACTAATGGATATAGCTGATAAATACTATCAGGAACTGGCTGAATACAGAATAGAAGCACAAAAAATTGAGAAAAAGAATAAACGATACAAACTTTATAAAAAAATGGAGAAGGTGGAAAGTGCTGCATTGCAATATCGGGTTGAAGCACTCGATAATTTTCATGGAGTTGCTGTTCGTAAATACCAGCTTTTTAAAGAGGATATCCAAAAGTTTCACAAACAATCAAGCTCTGCTAAAATCGATTCATCAAAAAGTTTAGAAAAACTTGCACATGATGCTTTTGCAGATGCAGAAGTTAAGGTGCAAATTGCATATCATACCGTAAATCACGGAGAACAGTTTGATATCTATACTAGGGCTTATGTTTTAGAACAAATTGGCTTGTTATATCAACATAAAATATATGCTATGTTTTTAGCTTGGAATATGGCGACATCTAAACAAATTGATAAAGAAATAGAATCTTTATTAAAGAATGAACCTTTAAATACTTATTCAGAAGATAAAAATCAACAAATTGTAAAAGATTCAATTGTATATAAAGAAGTGCTCATTCATGATACAATCATAATTGAAAAGGAAAATTCCGGAATAATTTATCGGGTGCAAATAGCCGCATCAAAAGTACCTGTTTCAATGAAGGAACTTCAAAAAATTTATCCTGCAAATTCCCCCATACATACAAGTATTGAAAATGGGTGGTATAAATATTCTGTCGGATTGTTTAATACCTATCGTGAAGCCCAAAAATTTAAAATAAATATTGGAGTGAAAGATGCTTTTGTTGTAGCTTACATTAATAATAATAGAGTTGATATTTCAGAAGCTTTAAAAGAAGAAAAGCAGTAAAAAGATTTTCTTTTTTTTATATTTTCTGTTCTGCAAAAAATGCATGAGTGTGTATATTTTTACTTATCCACTAAAAAAAACATAACAAAATGTAAAGTATAAATATATTTTTAATATCTTTGGCTTTGTTTATTTGTTTTTATAACCAAACAGATTAAAATTTTCTGTTAAAAATAATTAACAATATGATTAAGTTGCAATCTAAACTGTTTATATTAGTGGTAGTTATTACGCTAAGTTTGTTTCATTTTTCTTGCTTTTTGTTTGAAGATGAAAACAATGATAATAGTACCAATCAAGCAGATAGTTCCTCAAAAGTGGAAATTATCGAACAAGATATTCAAAATGCCGACATGCAGGAAACTGCCTATGTTCCGGGTGATTATGCACTTCCAAAAGAGCTTTCTTATTTGGATAAATCCGATGATTTTTTGGTAGATAAATTTTATCCCATAGGTTGGTCAAAAGATGGAAAATTTGCGTATATTACCGAGCCGGCAGATGAAGGTTCAGGATTATACCTTTTTGAATTGGTCGTTTTTGATGCGGTTAATAATAAAAATGTATGGTCATGGAAACCCGAAGAGAGAGAAGAAGGCAGTTTGTCCTCCACATGGAAAAATAATTACGCACTTTTTAAGAAAAAGCTTAATGAATATCAGATAGAACAAGAAGATAATATTGAACTTAAAAAAGGGAAAACTTCGTTTAAAGGTAATGAATATCAGATTGTTTTGGATACAAAAACAGAGACTGATCCCGATTTTGGCTTTGATATGATTAAAGAAATAAAAATCACCATTAATTCTCCCGAGTTAGGCACAAAAGAAATATATCAATCAAAAACCGATGAATATTCTATGTACATAGGTGCTTTTGTTCCTGGTTATATTTTAAGTCCGTACAATGGTCGTATTGTGGTACTTTGTCAGTTAGAACAAGCCGGTTATGAGGGACCTCCGAATATTGTATTTTTTCAGTTAATCGGCTCAGATTTACTACTCGGGTTTAAACCAAAAACACAAGGTTGATAGTAGTATTCACCCACGAAATGTATAAAGAACATTACTTATAATATATTGTATTTTGAAAAAAAAGTATTACTTTTAACCTGGTAAAAATATTTAATACGAAAAAATGGAAATTAAAGATCATTTTATTCACGGCGATAACGTTAAAAAGTTTATCAAATCACCCAATCATAGTGGAAAATATTCATCAGGTATGCCTGATACAATTGTGATGCATTATACGGCAGGACCATTAAAACCTTCAATTGCTGCATTAACAAGTCCGCGAAGAAGGGCTTCGGCACATTTGATTGTGGACAGGGATGGCTCAGTAATTCAATTAGTTCCTTTTAATTTAATAGCTTGGCATGCAGGAAAAAGTTCCTATGGCAATCGTACCGGTTTAAATAAATATTCAATCGGTATTGAAATGGTAAATGCAGGAGTTTTAACAAAAAGTGGGAATGTATATCGTTCATGGTTTGGTAGTGCATATAATCCGAGTGATGTTATTGAGGCTACACATCGTAATCAAACAAAGCCCCGCTTTTGGCATACTTATACAGAGGAGCAGATTCAAACGGTATTTGAAATTTGTCAATTATTGATTGATGAATACAATATGAAATTTATTTTGGGGCATGAAGAAATTGCTCCGGGGCGTAAAACTGATCCGGGACCTGCTTTCCCACTTGACAGGCTACGTGATAAATTACTTTTAGACGACCGTAATGTTGATGGTGCCGCTGATTTACCCGAAGAAGGTAGAATTATTGCCAATAGCTTGAATATTCGTTCAACACCGGCAACAGACGGTAAAAGAGTAGCGCGTCCGTTGAAAAAAGGCACAAAAGTTAAAATTTTAGACCAATCAAACGGATGGTATAAAGTGCGTGTTGAAGTTGAAGGTTGGGTGTTTGGTAAATATGTTGAAAATACTTAATGTTTTTCAACAAAATTAAAATTTACGAAAATGAACAAATGGGTATTAACAGGAATTATTGTTGTCGCATTACTTATTATTATTGGCATATTGTATGATCAAGGAGCCTTTGAGAGTTTGCAATGGACAGGTTGGGCAATTGTCGTGTCAGCCTTGGCAGCACCCTATATGGCAATAAAAAATGCTTTGTTTGGAAATAAATATCAAAAAGATTTTCAGTTAAAGTATAAGAAAATGCGCGAAGAAACTGTTCAGCATAGAATTGATTTGGATCAAAAAATTAAAGAAAAAGAGCAAAGAATTGCTCAATTGGATAAAGAACTTGAGCTGATTGATGCTAAAATGAATGTTCTGGAATTGAAAAAGAAAAATGTTGAAAAAGAAGTTCGTAATATGAGCATTGAAGATACAAAACAAGAAGTTCAAGATTTATTTGGAGATTAAACGATGAGACTTATTTCAATCATATTATTATTTGCAGCATTTTCTTTATCTTATTTAGCTCATGCTCAAAAATATCCTGTAGTTGTTTTACCTGGTGAGCAAAAGGTTTTAAAACCCGATTTTGATACGCTGTGGGTACTGAAAGATAGTCAGTTAAAAAAAGCAATAATAGCAGCGAAGAAACTTAAAATTGCAGATGAAATAAACGCGGAACTATATAAAAAAGTAGATTTACTGGAACAAAAAAATTTAATAAAAGACAGTTTAATCGTTGATTTAAAAGAAGATCGCAAATTTTACGAAGATAAATGGAATACTTGCCAACAAGATGTGGATATATTGATTAAACAAAATAAAAAACAAAAACTATTCAAAAATGTTGCTTTGGCGGGTGTTGTTGTGGCTTTTATAGCCGGTTTTTTAATAAAATAATAAAATTAAAAGAAATAATAAAATTTTGAACCTATGAATGATTACATGAGCACTGTTCAGTTTTTTGCAGAAAATCCCGATGCATATATGTGGCAGGTTTATTTGCCGATTAGTATTTGGTTAATTGTAGTTTTAATATTTTTTGTTCTACTGCTTAAAAAATACACATTTGGTAACTGGTCAGAGGAAAACCCAAATCCTTATGCCGGGGAAACCTTTGATATGCCTCGAGGTGTATTCAGAGGCACTTTAACCCTGTCGCTTCTTTTTATTGTAGTTATTCTTGAATTGGTAAATGTTCGTATTACCGGATTTGAAGAAGAAATTCATGAATTAATGGTTGCTTTTCAGATGATGCTGGGTTTCTATTTTGGTTCAAAAGTAATGCACCACATGGCATCTACCGACCGTAAGAAAACACAATTTATGGCTGAGGCTGAAAAGGCTGTAGTGCTTAAAGAGGATGAAAGCGATGAGTTTGGCGACACACAAGCTGCCGGATAAAATACATTCATTTTTCCATTTCTCGAGATTGTTTCTTTGGAGGCAATCTCTTTTTTTGTAAATTTGTTTATATGGAGATTATTTCAATAAAGGGCTAAATTTTATTTTGATGTGCTAAAGATAAATAGGAAAATATATCAATTTATTACAATTAATCAAGGTACAGAGAAAGAGAATTTTTCCATTTCAGAATAAAAAACTATTTTTCAGTAGTTCAAAATATGAATTAGCCAAAAACTTGCGCTGTTTAAACGCAAGTTTTTTATTAAATAAGCATAAAATTGGATTTAAGAATTTATTTGATTATTAAACGTTCTATATCAAACTTTTCACCATTAATTACTTTCATTATATAAACACCTGTTTTAACATTTGTAAGCTGAATTGGAAACTCTGATAAACCTGTGCCTTTTGAAAACTTGTTCATATAAACAATTTGCCCGTTCATATTAAAAATTTGCACATATAAGTCTCCGGCTTTTTCGGTATTTGCCCTTAAAGTAAACAAACCATTGTTAGGGTTTGGATAAACCAAGAGTTCATAATTAGCTTTGTGTTCATCAATAGAGGTTGGATAAATACCTACTTCTTTTTTTACTGTTTGTCCATTAACGGTTAATGTTATGGTTTTTAAACCTTTGGCGCTATAAGTAACTTCGTGAGGACCCTTTGTTGTATCTGTTGCAGGCGTTGCATTCTCACCAAAGTTCCATGCATAAGTAACAGTATCCTCAATAGTTAAAGTATTATCTGTAAAGGTTACAGGACTTTCAAGAACGGGATTGCTACTTATTGTAAAGTCGGGAATTGTCGCAACTCCGGTGTATTTTAAAATACCTCCTTGTGTTTCACTTGCATTAAACTGTCCAATCCAGCCTGTGGTCATATCAGCAAAACCAATTGCCAAACATTGTTGTCCGTCCAACTCATCAAATAACTTCCAGGTTTTGCCACCATCTATACTGTAAGAGGCTCCACTGGCTCCACTGGCGGCACTGCTGCTCACATACATTCTTCCAAATGTCCCCTTTACGTACTGAACATAGCTTCCAAATAAGTTTTGTGTATTTGCCTGTGTCCAGTTAGCTCCTCCATCTGTTGTATAATAGGCTTGTGAAACATCTTGCGGATTCATTACAAATCCCATGTCTTTATCTGAAAAAGCAATTCTAATACGGTCATTTATCGGAGAATTTACAACAGTCCAATTAGCCCCTTTATCTGTGGAAATAAAAATGCGACCTTTGGTAGTATTGAAAAATGCTGTTCCATCTTCACCAATACAAAATTGACCAACCGTACCATATTCTTGATTTTGATTTGCAGGAATATTTGCTTGTGGAACTCTATCCCAATTATTACCGCCATCAATTGTTGTATAGATTTCAAAATATCCACCATTCGGGTCTCCCATACAAAAACCTTCATCTTTATTCCAGAAATATACCACATTAGCAAATGCATCTGCACCGGTAAATGTTGCACTAGTTTGTTTTGTCCAACTTGTGCCTCCATCTGTAGTGATATAAATACCACCATCAGTACCGGCGGGGTCAGGATACATGGGTACCCAAGCCGTATCTGCATTTAATCCGAAAATCATCGCAGGGTATATATTGCCTGTTATGCTAATATCTCCCGGTGTCCAGCTAACTCCCCCATCGGTAGTTTTTGTAAACTCCTTTATTTTATTATCTGTATTTGCACCATCATAAGCTTTTGCCCAAACAATATTTTGATTAACAACGCTTATATAGTCTATGCCCCTTGATGCATCAATAAACCCGCTGGCTTGGATAGTCCAACCACCGTTTTCAGAAACTTTAATATATCCTAAGCGTACGGTATCATCTGTATTTGTTCCGTCAGATACCGTAAGTTTTACCTGAAACAATCCGGGATTAGCATAATTTACCAATGGGTTTTGTTCGGTAGAAGTTGCCGGACTTCCTCCCTCAAATTCCCATGTCCAAGATGTTGGATTTCCTGTAGATAAATCTTCAAATTGAACATTTGTACCCGGAAAAACATTTGTAGCACCTTCTATTGAGAAAAATGCTTGTAAAGAGCTTTTGTCAATTGTTGAAAATGCATCGCTTGTAAATAAACCACGTCCATGAGTTACAGCAAGCACCTCATTATCAGAAGCTCTTAAAAGCAACATATCGGTACGTACATTAGCTAAACCTGACACAGAAGGCGTCCAGTTAGGTGAAACATCAGAGAAGTTTGTGCTAGCCCACACACCTACCTCTGTTGCTAATAATACTTCATTGCGATTGTTAGGGTTAAATAATGCCCAACGAACAGGCATATCCGGTAAATCACCCTCTTTTTCAATCCAAGTACTTCCTCCGTTATTAGTGTACCAAACTGATGAAACTCCATAATTACTGAATGTAACTATTAATTCATATTCACTTGCACCTATTTCAATACATGATATATTTCCATTAGGAAAAGAACTTCCTGTAATTTCACTCAGGTTTGGACTGTCTCCCTCTGCATTGGTGATTTTAAATACTCGTCCTGCATCTGTTCC
>JAKIUH010000178.1 GCA_021647685.1 Bacteroidales bacterium | reverse complement strand
AAATTGAAAATCTATTACAGTTTTGAATTGCACGCCACTATTGACAATGCTCGTTTCAAAATTTATCACCGTAGGGGTAGCTACGCTTCAAAATTTTTCACTGCGCTTATCAATATTAACGCACATCAGCCGGTAGGCTGACAAACTTTCAAAACTTCATAACGACTTCATTTTAGATTTTTAGGCAGAAACAATAGTACTATTTTAATACAAATTAATGAATAGAAACCCTATTTATTTCTCGCATAATAATAAGTCTTTTTAGAATTTGCGGTTTTAATTTTGCACACGTACAATAAAAAAGAGCCGATTCATTTACGAACCGACTCTTTATCAGAAAATAAGATACTTATTTTGTTTTTTTTAATGCATCAAAATACATTGCAAACGAGCGATAAAGAAAATGAGTCCATTTACCAAAAGGTACAATTATTAGTGCCCATTGAACCAAAACGGTTAAATGAACAAGATACAACCATAAATTTTGATTTATTAAATCAGCATCGATAAATATTCGTACGACAAAAGCGGTAGCCCCCAATAAAAACAGCCAAATTACAAAAAACCAATCACTGGGATGAGAATGACTTGCAAGTTCTGAAGTTTTTTTGGTACGCTCAAGCATGAATATTAAAGTAACTATAAAAATTACTGCACTTTCAACATAACCAAGGACGATAATAAATTGATTATCGGTACCAAACCAATCCAAAATAACAGTTGTGAAAAGCAAGGATAAATAGCCAATTACTAAAATCAAATGCTCAAACCAACGTACCTGGTTATCATCACAGCCTAATGCTCTCTTTTGTGTAAACATATGGACGATTAATTCGATAAATTGGTTTAGATAAGTTTTAAATTTTACTTTATATCCGGCTTTATAAATTGTAAAATACCACATACGAAAAATATTGGGTAAAATAATAAAACTAAATACTCCAATAATTGCAAACATTTCAAAGTAATGTCCCATATGCATTATTTTCTCTGTATTGAATTGTTGATAATATGCAAAATAATAAACCCCGAATATTAGCAATACAAAAAACGCAATACTCACAGACAATGATTTATAAAGTAAGCCGGAAAGTCCTGTCCAATCATATTTTGCCGTAAGCCAACGCCTGAGCGTCATCATTAATTCACCGGGGAATGCCTGTCGCGGACAAGTTTCACTACATTCGCCACAGTAATAACACAACCATGGTTTTAATGATGTTTTAATATTCTCCTCTAAACCAAGCACACTAAAACGTACCATTTCACGCGGGAAAGAATCTTCTTGTGTTGAAAGCGAACAAACAGCAGTGCAATGTCCGCAATTATAACATGCATTCATATCAAATGTCCCGTATTTTTTTAATTCATCTTTAAAATCTGGATTTATCTTAGCCATTGTTTTTTAATTTATAATAAAAATACTCGTCCATATCATCAATCTCTCCGGTTTCAACAAAACCATATTTCAATAAAGACATTAAATAATACAAAGTTTCAGTTTCAGACATTTCAATAGCTTTTGAAAGCTCGGGTACTGTCATTTCTTTTTCTTTTAATTCTTTTAATATTTTCTTTTTAGTTTGCGTAAAAAACTTTAATTGATTTTTCACTTCTTGTGAAACTGTTCTTTTTTCTTTCATTATAAGAACAGTTTTTTTATTATCGGCAGCCATAATTAATCTATTTTTAATGTTTTACTGAAAATCGGCATATGCACTAATCATATTCTCTATTATATTGCTGGTAAATCCGCTCATATCAATAGAGTCACTTTTACAAACAGGCAAGCACATTCCGCAACCTTTGCAAACTGATTCATTGATTTTGGCAATATTTTTCCCTTTTTTATTTATCATTTCTATTGCATCATATGGGCATGCGTCGGCACATAAGCCACACCATGTACAGCTGTCTTCATCAACCGAAGCAATAATAGGTTCAAGAGCTAATTCCTCTTTATTTACAATAGAAAATGATTTTGCAGCTGCAGACAATGCAGAATTTACCGACTCGAGAATATTTTTAGGACCTTGACAAGCCCCCGCAATGGTTATTCCATCAATAACAGTTTCAACCGGTCTTAATTTCATATGAATTTCATTATAAAACCGGTCTCTTCCTTTAGGAATTTTCAAAACATCTCCTATTGAGCTGTCCTTACGTGGTTCCATTCCGGTAACTAACACCACTAAATCAGCTTCAACTTCAATTTCAGTATTATTAGTTAAAATATCTTTTACTTTTACAATGGTTTTATCTTCTATTTTTTCAACTGTTGCCGGGTCGTATTCATAAGATTGTAAAAAGATGTCTCCCATTCGTGAAACCTCATCATAAATTACTTCTTGCTTGCCATAAGTTCTGATGCCACGATTAAAATGATATGCATGAATATTTTTATATTTTTTATGAGTTAAAATAGATGTGTATAATGTTGCCGTACAACAATATCTTGAACAAAACTTATTATCTCCTTCTACTTGACGACTTCCTACACAATAAATATAGGTTATTTCTTTAATTTCTTTGCCGTTAAATATAAGCTTATCATCGCACATATTGATAATTCTACGAAACTGCGGTAATGTTACTATATTATCCAGTCCCCAGCCAAATTCATTTTCTTTCGGAATATAAGGGTCAAATCCTGTAGCCGTTAAAATTGAGCCAACGGTTAAATCAATAATTTCTTCTTTTTGGCTAAAATCAATGCTTGAGCAAACTTTTTCACATTCGCCGCAACGGGTACAGCTTTTAATATCAATTACCGGCTTTTGCGGGTATTCACTCGGATAGTTTTTATAAATTGCTTTACGTTTCGTAACATTAAAATTAAAATCATCATCTACTTCAACAGGGCAAACATCAATGGCTTTTTGTCATTCTTCTTGATTACCATCTTTTTTCACAAAAAGCGTGGTAATTTCTAATTGAATCTTAAAATTACCGATACTCCCCCCCTTTTTTACTATTTCAGTACCTGTAAATAGCGTAATGTTTTCATGTTTATGAATGGCTTCGTACATGCGTGTTACCAATTCTTTACCGGTTTCTTGTACCCTACATAAATAATCAAGTTGTGCCACCCTGCCTCCCACAAAATATTCTCTTTCAATCAAATAAACTTTCACTCCTAAATCGGCAAGCTCTTTGGCTGCACGCATACCTGCGACACCGGCACCAACAACAGCTACAACCTTTTGTGATTTTATTTTTAAGGGTTCTAAAGCAATTGAGCTATGAACACCTGCTATTGCGGCTTTAACGGTTTGAATTGCTTTTTCTGTAGCTCCTGCTTTATTATCCGAATGAGCCCATGAAACTTGCTCTCGAATATTTGCATGAATATAATTATACTTATTCAGCCCCGCACGTTCTGCAACTGCACTAAAAGTTGGATAATGCAATTTAGGCGAGCAAGAAGCAACAACTAATCCGTCAAGTTGTTTTTCTTTGATGTCATTATATATTTGTTTTTGGCTTGAATCGGCACATGCAAACATCGTATCCACAGAAATTTCAACGCCTTTAATATCTTTAATTGCATCTCGTACTTTTTCAACATCCACATAGTCGGAAATATTCCCTCCGCAATGACAAATATATACACCTATTTTATGTTTCATCAGTTTATATTTTAGGTAAACAACAAGTATTTACTTTATTGTTAATGTGTAATGAATTATATAAAAGCATTTATACAGAAATCATCATTTCAGACATTTTTCTGATATAATTTGCCGCTTCGGCAGATGCTGAACCGGCAGAAAGTATAGCGTCCGGTATATCCATAGGGGCAGAAGCTGTTCCTGCAACAAAAACACCCTCAATGCTTGTTAATGCAGGGCTTGCTAATACATCAGTTTGCTTTATATAATTAAATTCATCTAACTCCAAATCAATATTTGCAAATAGCTCTCTGATACCAATGTTTGGCAAAATCCCTACTGATAAAACCACCATATCGTGCTCTGTTTCTTTTACAACATTTCCATTGATATCTTCATATCGTAAAATCAAATTTCCGTTTTCTTTTTCTGTAATTTTAGCTACTTTACCTTTGACAAACTCTACGCCCATGGATTGTGCTTGTGCATAAAACTCATTAAAGCCTTTACCAAATGCCCTTATGTGCAAATAATAAAGAGTTATATCAGCCATTGGCAAAGCCCCCATAAGTAATTGTGCCTGTTTTGTTGAATACATGCAACACACTTGCGAACAAATAGGATTGCCTATTGTCTTATCTCGTGAACCGGTGCATAAAACATAAGCAATATTATCGGGCTGTTTACCGTCACCTGGCCTTAAAACTGTATTAAAAGGGCGAGTAGGTGCTAATTGACGTTCCATTTGCATGGAAGTTATAACATTTTTATATCGTCCAAAACCATATCGGGGTATTAATGTCGGGTCAAATAATTGAAATCCTGTTGCTATAATAACCGTTTTACATTTAATCGTATATTCTTTTACGGTTTGCGTAAAATCAATACAATTTGTCGGACAAGCCCGTTCACAAGCACCGCATAATGTGCAGTTTTCGATATCTATTGCAGCAGCACGCGGGCTGGCAATACTAAAAGGAATATAAGCCGCTTTTCGTCCTACTAAATCGTATTGATATTGATCTTTAACAATTACAGGACATGCATCTTCACATAATTGACAACCGGTACATTCATCAACATGCACATATCTTGGCTGAACAGTAATAAGAGCTTCAAAAGTTCCTTCTTTTTTTTGTATAATATTTGATGCTTCACAACTTGTTAAAATTTCAATGTTTGGATGCCTTGCTATTTCAGACACTTTTGGTGTTGTAATGCATGCAGAACAATCCAGCGTAGGAAAAACTTTACTGAGCATAATCATTTTTCCGCCAATTGTTAAATCTTTCTCAATGAGCAAAACCTTATGTCCCAGATTGGCAAGATTGAGCGCAGATTCTCCTCCGGCAATTCCTGCTCCAATAACCAAGGCATCGTATTCATAATTATCTATATAATCTTGCATATTTTAAGTTGTTTTTTGTTTTACAAGATATTCTGTAAAATTTTTCATTTGTTTTACAAACGCTTCACTGCAAATAGAACAAATTGCAGCCATTCTTAGCTTAGCCGGTTCAATACCTTTTTCTTGAAGTATATCTTGAGTTTGCTTTATTATTGCTCCTGTTTTATCAGTACAAGATTCGCCGTAAGGGCAGTCTGTACCATCGGCAGCAATAAAAACGCCATCAAAGCCCTCGTTGAAAGCTTTTAGTATCCAACGAGGTTTAACGGCACTCGAACACGGCAATGATATAATGTACACTCTTGGCGGATAATGCAATTTTAGCAAACCCGCCATATCAATAGCCGGATCAGAGATTTTTTCGGTTGAAAAAACAAGTATTTTCGGCAAATTTTCACCTGGTAAACTCATTTTATCCTTTTTTTACGTAAATTTTAAAAAATCCACTTTCTTCAACAGTTCCCAGATATTCATGACCTTTTTTTGTTGCCCATTTAGGAATATCTTTTTTAGTACCTTCATCCGATGATAAAACTTCTAAAACATCTCCTGAATTAATTTCTCCCATTGCTTTTTTAGCAGCTAAAAGAGGTCCCGGGCAGGAAGTTCCGCGTGCATCTACACTTTTATTTACTTCAATTGCTTGTAATTCGTTTGTTGTCATTTTTTTTAGATTTTTTAATAATTATTAAATAAATAAATTTACATCCGCTTCTTGTGCTGCGGTAATATATTCGCCAATACCTACTATATCATCAGCAATATCAACAAATTGTTCTAATTTGTCAGCGCCCCAAACTTTACCGGCGAGTCCGCAAATATGAACTTTTACATTGGTCAATGATTTAGCTTCGCTAAAAAACTCAAGCCATGTTTTTACATTTAATTTTTTTAAAGATTCCATAAACTCATCTTTCATTTCAGGATTTTCTGACATATTAAGTTTACTTGCATCATCGGCAATATCTTTACGAAATGCTCTTGCTCCTTGCAGCAAAACATAAATATCAACATTCATATCATCAGCAGCAGCACCACTTAAAATTACTCCGGCTGCAGTTAATTTATCAACGCTTCCGGTAAAAAGTGCTAAACACATTTTTTTATTTGTTTCCATGATTAAATATTTTAAAAGATTTATTTAGTACAAAGGTATTATACAGTGATACACATATCAAGGGAAATAGCTTGACTTAGCCCCTCACAAAACGTGATGTTTATCACAAAAATAACTTTGTTTTTTTTCGTACTTTTGTATAAAAAGATTTAGAATGAAAAAGCTCAATTGTTCAATGTGTATTTTAAAGTCGGAAGCTACTAAAAGTTTAAACACCGGCGAATTAAAAATACTAAGCCAGAACTGTGTAGAAGTAGATTTTAAAAAAGATGAAGTTCTTTTTAAACAAAATGTTCTATCATCAAATGTTATTTATCTTCAAAGCGGAATGGTTAAGCTAATTATAGAAGGACCTCAACGAAAACAAATTCTTAAGTTAAAAAAAGCTCCCTGCTATATTGGTTTACCAACCACAATGGGTGATAAAATTAATCATTATTCGGCTGTTGCAATCCAAGCCACACGAGCATGTTTTATTGATATAACTACATTTAAAAAATTATTACGATTAAATCCTGATTTTTCATATGAAATAATTGTAGAACTTTGTAAAAGCGAATTAGAACAATTTCATCGTTGCATTAACCTACTCCAGAAACAAGTTTTTGGCAGATTAGCCAATAATCTAATTTATTTTACCGAAGAGTTATATGAAATGGATGAATATGATTTACCTTTAAACAGAAATGAGTTTGCCGACTTAGTTTGCACATCTAGAGAAAGTATTAGTAGAATGTTATCAGAATTAGATGAAGAGAAAATTATTAAAATTGAAGGTAAAAGAATTAAAATTTTGAATAAAGAAATGCTAAAAAAAATAAGAGATAATGGATAATTCACATATTTGATCAATAAACAATTGATTTCTTATCTCTGACATAAGTTGCCAAAATCAAAATTACCGACATAAAAGCAGCCAAACGCCCAATAATATCACCGTGTAAAACATAAAAACTCTGCTTTTTGTTCGTGCTAAAGTTTACTTTTAAAACAGTTTCTTCTTCTATAGGGATTTGTTCAATTACAGCACCTTTTTCATTAATCAATCCGCTAATTCCGGTGTTGCCAACACGAATAACTTGCCGGCGTGTTTCAATAGCACGCAAGCAACTGTGCATCATTATTTGACGATAAGCCGGCGTATTACCCCACCAAGCATCATTGGTAATAACAACAATAATATCGGCTCCTTTTTTCACAAAATCTGCTGCATAATTACCAAAAACACTCTCGTAGCAAATCAGCGGTGCAATCTGAAATTTACCGGCAGTGAATAGATTTTGCGTTTCGGTTGTATTTAAACTTGCATTAATGCCACCGTAATCAACATTTATATCTTTAAAAATATTCAAAAAACGAATAAAAGGAGTACGCTCAACACCGGGTACTAATTTGGATTTATCATGAATTATTATTTTTTGATTTTTATTGATAAAAACAGCAGTATTATAGTATAAGGTATCATTGCCAATAATAGTGTAAGTATATATTCCGGCAATTACCTGTAAATTTGGATAATAAAATGTTAAATTTTTCAGCTCATTTAAAACCGGATTTTCTGCAAGTTTATTTCTGTTTAGATAAATAGGGAAAGATGTTTCGGGGAAAATCAATAAATTTATGCTGCTGTCCAAATTATTCTTTGCTGATTGCAGTTGTTTGCTTATTTGTTTATCAAACAACGATTTATTGTATTTTTCGGTATAAGGATTTATATTCGGCTGAACAATTAAGGCTTTACCATTTTGTTTACCCGTTTTTTCTATTGACATCAATAAATTAGAAAAATACAGTGGAAAAGCAATAATAACGATTAAAAATACACTATTAATAAATAAACTTTCCCGCTTTCTTTCACGTAGTGAAAGAAAAAAATCAAGAAGAAAGATATTTACCGATAAAATCCATAATGTACCGCCCAAAACACCAGTATATTCATACCACTGAATAATAGCCGGCAACTGTCCGAGCCAATTTCCCAAGTTCATAAAGGGCCATTGCAAATCCCAAGTGTAATGAATGTATTCAAAACTCAGCCAATAAATAACCAAAGCCCAATATCCGGCAAATTTTCCGAAAATTTTTCTTGTATAAACGGCTAAAGCTACTGCCGAAGCCATTAAAAACGAATTGATACTAATTACGGATAAAAATCCGCTAATACCGGATTTGGCAATCCACCACACCGTACATAAATGAAAAATAAAAAAGGAAACAAAAGCATATTTCAGCATGGCACCGGCTGAAACCTTCTTTTTTTCAATTAAATATAAAAGCGGAATAAAGCCAACAAACAATCCCGCAACCGGTAATAAATTATTCCAAACTGTACCCAAAAGCAAGCCGGAGCTAATTGC
>JAKIUH010000177.1 GCA_021647685.1 Bacteroidales bacterium | reverse complement strand
AAAGGAAGCTTTACCGATGAAAGTAAAGCTGGCGTAGGAGTTGTGCTGGACTTTAAATTTCCGCTTAATCAATGAATAAGAAGCAAAACATATTAATTGCCGATGATCACGATTATTTCTTAGATGGGCTACAAATTGCTGTTGAACAAATATTGAAGCCTGAAAAAATATTCCGTGCAAATAACGGATTTGAAATAATTGATATTGTTGCAAATAATCCAATAGATTTGCTTATTATGGATATTGAAATGCCCAAACTGGATGGCATTAAAGCGATTATGAAATTGCATTCTGCCGGCAAGAACATTAAAACAGCAGTAATCACGTCTTATTACGACATAGAACATATTAAACCTTTAATGAGACTAAATATAGCTGTTATTCTTGATAAACAGAATGTGAAAAATGAGCTTGAATTTGCCCTTGATGCTTTATTGAACAATAAAAAATATTTTACTGAAATAATTGGCAAAACCGTATTGGATATTCTGTACGGTAAAAGAAAATCAAATATTAAATCAGCTATTCCGGAATTAACCAAACGTGAAAAAGAAATTTTTGCTTATCTTGTTAAAGCAATGTCAAATAAAGAAATTGCCGAAGTGGTATCATTAAGCCCTAAGACCATTGATACACATAGAAATAATATTTATTTTAAATTTGAAGTTAAAAATGCGGCTCAGTTAATTGTAAAAGCAATGAGTTTTGGGATGATTGATTAGTTCATGAAAAGCAGTACCCAGTCCGGTTTAAATAAACAAGAATTAATCCTTTCTATATTCACTTTTTTCCTTACAAAATCAGAATAAGTAAATTTAGATAACCACCAACATATTATTTACACTGACAATTAATACAAAATGATACTTCAAATAAGATTTGAGAGTGAGCCCGATTTAGCACCAAAGATAGGTGCGAGATAAAAACTATATTTTATCCGCAGATAAATTGGATTTACGCAGATTTTTACTCCGTAAATTTTATTTTTCTATGCATATCTCAATTCTCATTGGGTCAGTTGTTCTGAAATTTGTTATACCCTTGCTTAATTGTGGTTTTTATAGTTTAGGGTGAATCCTTGAATTTTAAAAATTCAGGTTTTCACCTGAAAAGAGTCTTCAGAAAATGCCTTTTCTTTGTATCAGAAAAAGTGGTATAGTTCTAAATAATTCAGCTTTTTATATTTTATGCCATGTTTAAATTACCGAATATTTGTTAAAAAGCACTATTCAATAGCCCTTGCATTTATGCAACGAAAAAATTATCTACGCAGAGATAGGCTTTAGCCAAAAGTTTTTTTTAAAATAAATTTGCTGTATTAATTAGAACTTAGCCGAAAAAGTTAACCTTAAACTCTTTTACAATGAAAACAATTACTTTTTATGCAACTTTGTTCATGTTCTTTTTATTTCTTATTTTTCAAAAAACAGCTTCAGGTGTTGACACGGATAAAGTCCGGCTTACACTTGATGATTCCATTCCTTATATGAGTTTTGATACGGAAAAACTTTGTTTGCAAAAAGCTCCACTCGATGATTCAATGCCGTACAGACAACAAATTAATCAAAATCAAGTAATTCTTTAAACCGGAAAATTAAACCATAAAACTAAATACAAACAATAATTGGTAGTGTTTCTTTTATTAGTGTCATGTCAAGCATGTTTTAGTCATACCAAGTTTGGTTCTTTTTACGTAGAACTTTGTTAAAAATTTTCGCCTTGTCCTACACAAAAATTACTTCAACTTGTACGACACAACACTTGGTATGGCACTATAGCTTTTGTGTTTTTTTTAACTTTTGGTAAATTTTTATCTTCTCAAATTAGGCACATTAAAACGCTCAATTAATGATTTTATACGTACTTTTTGAATTTCCTTACCGGCATTTTCTGTATTAAACCAAACGGTTTTCACTTCACCGGGCAACATATCAAAATAATTATCCGAAAAAACACCTTTATCATCAGGATAATCTAAATAAAGATTTTTCACGAACACATCAGCCATTATTTGAATGCCGTATTTGCCGTCTTTTTGAATAATATTTGTTTGTATATGAGAATGCGGCAAAATCAAATCTTTTATTTTTGCAAAAAACAGATAGTTATCAGCCAATAGTTTACCATTTTGTTTGATGGAAATATGCAAAAAAATCCTTTGTTTATCGTATTTTTCAATAATTCCGGTAAAATCTTTTTCAAAAATCTTTTCAGAAGTATTGGCTTTCATTTTTTGCTTAAAATCTTTGTGCCACAAGTCTTTACCATAAAAATCCATCAATTGTAAACTAACTGTAACATTTTCATCTTTCAGATAATCGGAAATCAAATAAACATTTAATGTATCATTTTTAAATTGAGGCGAAACCAAAACCGGCGCATAGAGTTTTTTTAAATAATAATGAAAAGCCTTCCATCTGCCGTAATAATCAATGCTCGACCAAGAAACCACAGGCCAGCAATCGTTTAATTGCCAATACAGGCTGCCCATACAGTACGGCATTGCACGGCGGTAGGCTTCAATAGCCGTTTTCATTCCCTCAGCTTGTAGTAATTGACTTATAAATACATAATTGAAAAAATCTGTCGGTACATGATAATTTCTGCGCATATATTCGTCAATGGTTTCAAAACCAACAGGGTGCTTATTGTGCGCTTTCAGTACAGGCGAAACTAAGTACAAACTGCTGTCCGGAGCAAAACTTTTAAGGGTACTCATTACAGGAAAAGATTGAAAACCGTACTCGCTCATAAATCTGCCGGTATTTTCTACGTATGCCGAAAAAGGCTTTTTTCCCCACCACACATCCCAATAGTGCATATCGCCGCTGCGTGCTTCTTCTGTCCAGCCTTTTGGTGCCGAATTGGGAGATGATTCCCAATAAAAACGACCACTGTCCAACTTGTTTACTACCGTAGGTAGTAAATCGTGAAATACTTTTAAATAATCATTATATATTTTTGAAGAATCGGCTTTACTGTATTTAAAGGTAGTTTGATAGCCCCAGCGCTCCCATGCAATTTGCATTTCATTATTCCCGCACCAAAGGGCAATACTCGGATGATTGCGCAAGCGTTTCACATTATTATAGGCTTCGTTTCGCACATTATTTAAAAATGCCGTATCGCCGGGATACATACTGCATGAAAACATAAAATCTTGCCAAACCAATATCCCGTTTTCATCACATAAATCATAAAAAATATCGTTTTCGTAAATTCCGCCGCCCCAAACACGCAGCATGTTCATTCCTGCATTTTTGGCTGCATTAATCAGATTTTGGTAACGCGTTGTATCTACACGCGGCAAAAAATTATCCTGTGGGATATAATTGGCTCCTTTCATAAAAACCGGAACTCCGTTGAGTTTAAAGTAAAAACTTTTTCCTGCGGAGTCCGGTTCTTGCACGATTTCTATCGTGCGGATTCCAAAGCGAGCAGACTTTTGGTCGATTAATTTCTTTCCGTCCGTAATTTGTATTTTAAAATTATATAAATATGCTTTACCCTGTCCGTTTGTCCACCAAAGTTGTGGATTATTTATATCGAACTTAATTTCAAATTGATTTTTGCCTTTTTTTGCGTTGAGCTGTTTTTCAGCAATTATTTTATCATTTTGATATAAAAAGGCTTTTAATTGACGGTTATTATCACTATTAAATTCTGTTTTTGCTTTCAGCAATGCTTTTTTATCCGATACAGAAATTTGGTAGATTTGAAAATCGGTAATTTGAGCTGTATTCCATGCTTTAAGAGATACGGGTCGCCAGATACCTGCTGTTACAAAGCGCGGACCCCAGTCCCAGCCAAAATGATAAGGTGCTTTACGAATAAATACACTTACTTTTTTCTTGTGGCGGTCGTTTCCTGCCGGCAAATGATAAGGTAAATTATCAACTTTGGGAATATTTATCTTCATGGGTGAATAAAACACGATTTTCAGGATATTGTTCTTCTTTTTCAGGTATTTCTTTACGGAAACCTTCCATTTACGAAACATATTATCAGCTTTCAAAATAAGTGTTCCGTTCAGATAAACAGTTGCATAGGTATCCAAGCCCTGAAAATCTATTTCAATATGATTTTTATCCAATAGTTCATCACCAAGATTAAAGCGGGTTTCATATTCCCAGTCTTCATTTTCTATCCATTGTAATTTTTCCTCGTTTTGTCCGTAAAAGGGGTTGGGAATCAATTTGTTGGCTAATAAATCCGTATGAACCGTACCGGGAACCTGTGCAGGGAGCCAACTGCTGTCTTTTACATTTTTAAATTGCCAGTTTGATGACAGTCTCAGAACAGTTATATCAGTTTTTGGCTTATCTTTACAAGCAATTAAAGAAAATATCAACAAAAAAATAACCGGCGGGAAGAATATTTTTATTCTCATAATGCACTATTTTTTGATAAATTTAAATAATTATCATCAATTAAAATAAAAAAACAATATTTTCGTAGTAAAATTATTCAAATATTAAAATTATGACCATAAAAGAAATAGTGTATAAAAACCGGAGCTATCGTCGATTTTACGAAGAAGTTGAAATCAGCAGACAACAATTAACAGGCTTAGTTGATTTGGCGCGAATGACTCCTTCGCCCAAAAATTTGCAAGCCTTAAAATTTAAAATTGTTAATGATAGAGTCCTTAACGAAAAGGTTTTTCCTACACTTGCATGGGCAGGCTATCTGAAAGATTGGAAAGGACCTGAAAAAGGTGAACGACCGGCAGCTTATCTCTTTATTTTAGCCGATAAAAAAATCAGTCCTGATATTGCAAAAGATTATCTGTACACTGCTTCGGGCTATGTTGCACAGTCGATGCTTTTGGGTGCTGTTGAAATGGGTTTTGGCGGTTGTACTATTGCTGCTTTTAAGAAAAATGAATTAATTGAAGCAATAAATTTACCTGAACATTTAGAGATAATGCTTGTATTGGCATTGGGAAAACCAAAAGAAAGTATTGTAATTAAAGATGTGGATAAGGAAGGTGATATAAGGTATTATCGTGATAATAAAGGAAATCATTTTGTTCCAAAACGGACTCTAAATGATTTGATTATAGAATAGATTTTTGATTAAAATACGGATTCAAATAAATTAAAATATGGTATTGGATTCATTTACGGTAACTATTGTAGTTATACTAACGGCTGCGCTTATTAGTGCTTTTTCGCGCAGAGTGAAACGCGATAAATGTTTGTATGATTTTAACAACGATCCGGTAATTTTAGAAAAAACAAATGGAGAAATTGCCGGCGAGGGCATACTACGTGTTGAAAATACCGGATTGGAATTTATTTATACAGATGAAAAACAAGACGAAACTACCCAAAATATTCTTTCAAGCTATATTTTTTATAAATACGAATATCCGCAAATACAAGCGCTAATACGTTTTCACAATCGCTTAAGCGATGAAGGTAAAAAAGAACGGGAAAAAGAACTTAGGCGCACTTATAATCCTTCGATTTTTAAAAGAATAAAACGAAAAATTCAAAATATTTTTAAAACCATTAGCGACTCATTAACCGAACTTGCCAATGCTATGGTGACACAATTTCAAAAAAGCAGCTCGGCAGGTGCTTTTCTTAAATCGCAGGATAAATATTTGAAACAAATTAATCAAAACATTATTGAATCGGTAGGCTCGGCATTTGACCCGATATTGGAAAGATATATTGGACACAAAGTAGTTTTTGAACTGATAAAAGGTGAGCAACTGTTAAAATATTCCGGTATATTAAAAGACTACACCGCTAATTATATTGAAATTCTGGATGTGAGCTATACCTTAAAGAACGGCACAAAGGGGAAAGCTGATATTATTGTGCCTCAAAAATTGGGAATTATTCGACATCTAGGCGAAAAAGCAGATAATAATAAAGTATTTTCTTTTGAAGATTTAAAAAAATGGATAAAAAAATAAGAAGCATACAGCTCTTATAAAACATGTTTTATAAATGCAACCATTTTTTCAGCAATAAGGTCATATAAGTGATAGCGCTATGATGAACGAGAAAGAATTAATTGAGCAATGCAAAAAACAAAACAGCAAGGCACAAAAAATACTATACGATAGGTATGCCGGCTTGTTTTTGGGTATTTGTATGCGTTATGTTTATGAGCGTTCTGAGGCAGAAGATATTTTACAGGAAGGTTTTTTGAAAATTTTTATAAAAATAAATGAATTTGAAGGCAGAGGTTCTTTTGAAGGCTGGATGAAAAGAGTGATTGTAAATACAGCAATTACCCATTATCATAAAAATTTAAAACATAACAAATATCACTATGATATTGGGGATGTTCAGGAAACTAAATTTGAAAATGAAAGTTATAAGGATTCTGAATTTACCGGAGATGAATTGTTAAAAGTAATCAATTCTTTACCCGAAGGTTACAAAATGATATTTAATCTGTATGCGATTGAAGGCTATAAACATAAAGAGATAAGTGCACTGCTTGAAATTGATATAAATACATCAAAATCTCAATATTCAAGAGCTAAAAAGTTAATTAGAAAAAAATTGAGCCAATTAAAACGTGAAGCTAAAAAAGAAACAAAAACAGCATAAATGAGCAAATGCTCATCTAATATATTTTCTAAATTGTATGAAAAAAGAATTTCAAAATATTGAAGATTTATTCAAATCAAAATTTGAGGACTATCATGTAGAACCTTCCGAAAAAGTATGGAATACTATTAATACTAAATTAAAAGTCAGAAGGTTTTTAAATTCAAGTTTCTCAAAAACTCTGTTTTTTTCTATGACTGTTGCTATTATCACTTTAGCCGTTACACACTTAAAAGATAATAATGAAAACAAGAATAATTTAACAAAACCAATAGCTTCTGTATATAGGGTTGAGAAGAAGATTAAAATAGAGAATATTGAAGTTGAAAAGCAGGATATTAAAAACAATTCGCAAAAATATTTTAATGAACAAAATAAAATAAAGATAGATAAGATTGAAAAGAATAATGAGTTAATAAGAGAAAGAGAATCTGCTCCTCTTATAATTTCAAAAAGAGCTAAACTTATTGAAGATGCCGAAGCAAAGCTGTCTGAACAAATAAAATTAACAGCTCCGGCTTCACCTGCTCCTGCTCCTGTTTTTAGTTTGGATGAAAAAGAAGGTTGCGTTCCGTTTACCGTTAAGATTAATAATTTAAGTAAACATGCAATTGCTTATGAGTGGGATTTTGGCGATGGAAATAAATCAAACGATTTTATGCCGCAACATACGTACCGGCATCCCGGAGTTTATAAAATTACCTTAAAAGCAAAGGGTACCGGTGGTGTAGCAATTAGTTTTATTGACTCTATAGTCGTTCATAAACAAGCTCATGCTGAAATTCTTTGGCCTTATGAATCAGAAATTCTCACAGGTCAAAAAATTCAAATTCCCAATTACTCAAAAAATGTATCTAAAGTTGAATGGAGTTTTGGGGATAAATCTGTTTCAAACGAGAAAAACGGACAACATATCTTTAAGCAAAAAGGGGATTATACTATTTGTATGAAGATTTGGTCAGAAGATGGCTGTGTTGATTCAGCAGTTTTAAATAATGTTAAAGTAATTGATATAAATGAAAAAATTGTATTTCCCAATGCATTTACACCTAATTTAGATGGTCCTGCATCCGGCTATTATAATCCGATGGATGTATATAACGATGTGTTTTTCCCTAAATATATAGGAACGATTGAAGAATATGAATTAAGAATATTCAGTAAATTTGGCGTAGAAGTATTTAAAAGCAATGATATCTCCTATGGTTGGAACGGGTATTATCAAAACCGGTTAATGCCGGAAGGTGTTTATGTATATATTGTACATGGAAAATTTGAAGGAAATCAAAAATTTAGTTTTAAAGGAAATGTAACTTTATTGCATAAAAAATAAACTTATCCCGATAATTGTTTTAAGAGCAATTACCCTTAAACGGAGGATAGCCACGAACTATTCTCCGTTTTTCATCACATAGGGCATGCTGAAAAACGCTAAATATGTTATTAATCAATATTTTATGTTTGTTTTATTGGGTCGAAATGCAAACTTTTCAAATACAATGTCCGAAAAAAGCATACATTTATTATATGAGCTTAGTCTAAAAACCCCTGACAGGGTTGTATTTTCAAAATATTGAAAAAATAAATAATTGTTACACAATTAATTAACAAACCCTGTCAGGGTTCTTTTTCAAATATTTTACCTTTTTAGACCAGACTCATTATATACAAATCATAATCTTTTTTGCTGCTCAGCTGCACACCTCTTTTGTATTTTGTTCAGTTTGAAGTATTTATATACATCTGCACTTCACAAAACCCAAAATAGATGCACATCTGAGCTTTTCAGCAAGCCTACACAATTTTAAAATAAGACGCTATTTCTTTCAGATTTTCAGTTTGTTGAGCCAGTTCAATAATTGATGCGGAAATCTCTTCCGATGCAGCTGCATTTACTTGAGTAATATCATTAAGTTGCTGTATTGAACTGTTAATTTGTTTTGCGCCATTAAATTGTTCAATATTTGAACCAACCACTTCGGTAATTAAAGAAACGGTTCGTTCAATTTCAGGGAGCATTTTTTCCAAAATTTCACCT
>JAKIUH010000001.1 GCA_021647685.1 Bacteroidales bacterium | reverse complement strand
CTAATATTTCTGCTTTGGCATCGGCAATAAATGTATCGTGGCAATCGGTTATTCACTATTTACACTCATTGCATAAAGCAAAAATTATTAATATAGTGTATCCAAAGGCCAAAGGAATAAGTGCATTGGCAAAACCCGAAAAAGTTTATTTACATCATCCGAATTTAATTTATGTTTTTACCCAACATGTGCATAACAAAGGCAATTTAAGAGAAACTTTTTTTGCCAATCAATTATCGTATAAGCACAGCATCAGTACAAGCAATAAAGGAGATTTTATTGTTGACGGAAAATATATTTTTGAAATTGGCGGGAAAAATAAAGATTATCATCAAATAGCCGGCAAAGCAAATTCTTTTATTGCAGCTGATGATATTGAACAAGGTTTTGGCAATAAAATACCGCTTTGGCTGTTTGGGTTTTTGTATTAATTTTCTTTTTTCTTTGATTTCTCAATTAATCGACCGTCAATTTTAATTTCTTCGCCAAGGCGGTAGGTTATGGTGGTACGCAAAATACCGTCTTCGTCATAAAATTCCCAAGTATTATGACGTTTACCCATTGAATATTCACCTTGCATTTTTATTTTCCCGTTCGGATAAAAATAAATATGTTTTCCGTTCTCTTCGCCATCTACATAGCTGCCAACAAATTGTTTTTGCTTATTTTCGTAATAATTTACCCATTCACCATCTTTTAAATCAGCTTTGTAATTACCTTCTTCAATAATATCTCCGATATGATAATACCAAGCTCCTTCTTTCATTCCATCAATATATTGTCCTTTTGCCACAATGGTTCCATCGTCTGAATATTCAACGTATTTACCGTCTAATTTACCATTGGTAAGTTCTTCTTCGCGTAATAAAACACCGTTTGGATAATACCATTTCCACAATCCATCCGGGCGACCTTTGCTGTTATAAGTTCCCTCTTGTTCTACATTTCCGTTTTCGTAAAAGAATTTCCAATCGCCTACTCTACGGCTGTTCCGGTAATTTCCGTTTACTTTTATTTTGCCGCTTTTATAATAGTAAGTCCATTTTCCTTGTCGTTTGCCTTTACGGTCAACAATACCTTCTGCCATAACCCAACCCGATGAGCTGTATGTTTTGGCAGCAATAACTTTCCCGTTTTTATTATATTCACGATGAACACCCACCGGTTTATTATTTCGGTACGCTCCGGTTTCTTTAAGTTTTCCGTTTGAATAATATTTTTTTCTGAAATCTACTTTTTTCTTTTCGGTTTTGGGTTCAACATATAATTTACCGTTTACATAACGTTCTGATTTTAAAAGCTTTCCTCTTTGATCATATTCTTTTACATAGCCATGCAGATAACCGTTTTTATAATAACTTTCTTTTTTAATTTTCCCATTCGGATAAAATTCTTTCCATGTTCCGTTTTTTTTGCCGTCTTTTGTATATCTGTTTATACGTTCTTTGGCAACCGTTATATCGTGCCGGTATTTATATAATGTGATAATTCTTCCGTTTTCATCGTATTCAATTCCATCGCCTTGTTTTTGATTATCAACATAGTTGATTTTCAGGTGAATTTTTCCGTTGTCATAATAATATTCGGATACTCCTTGACGTAAATCATTCACATATAATTCTTTTGATTTAATTATATTTCGATCTACCGTATCTTTAATTAATTTATAAACAATATAATATCCGTTTTTTTTACCGTATTTATAATTAATTTTTTTAGTGATGTTTCCTTTTTCATCATAAAAAACCCAAGTGCTGTCCAGTTCCCAATTTTTACGTAAACCTTCGGATTTTAATTGTCCGTTTACGTAATAGGTTTTCCAATAACCATCGGGTTTTCCGTTGCGCATCATTCCTTCGCTGGATATTTGTCCGTTTCCGTAATAAAACTTATTATAACCGTTTGGATTTATTTTATTAGCTTGTGCATTTACAAGTTTGATGTTAAGAAAAAGAAAAGCAATTATTAATAAGAAATATATTTTATTCATTTTATTATTATTTTTCACAACACATTAAATACAATATTAGCAAATAAATTTATATTTTAGACATAAATTTGTACCGAAACATTTTTAAATTTAAATATATAACGATGAAACCTGTATTTTTTTTATTAACATTTATTTTATTATTAACGAATTGTGATAATACAAAAATAAATAAAACAAAATTTGATGAAAAAGCCAGTGATAATGTTTTAATTGGTTATGTGAACCGTGAGGGCTTAAAAATGGAACCCTTCCATGAATGGTTTACCCCGGGATACAAACATTATCAAGTAAACGATTCCATATTAAAACTGATTGACAAAGGTGATTTCAGGAAAAATATTAAAATCACAATTGTTTTGGGTACTTGGTGTAGCGATAGTAGGAGAGAGGTACCTCGATTTTATAAAATATTGGATCATCTTGAATATAATACAAAGGATTTAACAGTTATTTGTGTAGATACCGATAAAAAAGCACAGGGAACTAATGTTGATGAACTAAATATTACGCGAGTTCCTCTATTTATATTTTATCGTGCAAATAAAGAACTTGGAAGGATTATTGAAAGTCCGAAAAAAAGTTTGGAAGCTGATATGCTGGAAATTGTAAAAAAACAGTGAGTGCTTGAGTGAGCTGATGACTTAAAGTCATCTGCTCACTTTAGAAAGGATTTTAACATTCTTTAAGTTTTTTTAATGAATTTTAACAAGTATTTAGTGTATTTTTGTACTGTGTTAAAAGAGCAAGTTTTGGGTTTTAACTTATAAAGAGTTGAAAACAATAAAGCCGGACTGACAAAACAAGTCCGGCTTTTCTTTTTTAAAATTTTATTGTTATTTATTTAATAATATCCAAACATTGAGTGTTGGGTCTATTTCATGTAGGTTTTCTATTTCAGAGCCTGCTGCTTTTAAGTCGTTAAATGAGCCAATTGAAACTCTGTATAGCCCATTAGCTTTTGGCAGAACTTTTGCTGAAAATCCTTTATTTTTTAATTGATTTCTATAACGTTTTGCATTTTGCAGCCTTGAAAAACTTCCTGCTATTATTTCAATATTTGCTGTTTCTGAAATTTGTTCTTCCGATGAAACGGTTTGATTTGTTTGTCCGTTAATTACCGTATAGTTTTCTAATATTTTTTGTGTTTCATTTTCTTCTGTAATTGTTGAGTCTAAATTATCTATTTCAGCTATTTTGTTCGTGTCGGAATTATTTATTTCATCAGTAGCAATATTATTATCTTCTTTTTGTTCTTCTCCTGAAAGTAAGCCACTTACATATTCCGAGCCTGAATTAAATTTCTCTTTAACCAAATCAAAATTTAAAGCAACTAAAACACCAATTACAATTATCGGTATGACTATTAATAGTGTTAGTATTAATTTTTTAAAAGCTTTTTCACTTTCCTCTTTAGTCATTTTTTTAGGAGCTTCCTTTTTGATAGGTTTCTTTTTTACCGGTGCTTTCTTTTCCGTTATTTTCTTCTCTTCTGTTTTTTTTTCTTTTATGGACTCTTTCTTTTTAGGTGGTTCCTTTCTTATTGGCTGTTTTCTTAAATCAACTTTTTCTTTATTTTTTTCTACGGTAATAACCGGAAGCCCATACATATCGGGAAAAGTTCCTTGCGAAATTTTAGCATTAAATATTTTTGTTCCTTTATTATCTAATTTGATGAAGCCAATACCTGCTAAATGAATACTTTTACCTTCTTTTAATTCATTTTCCCATATTTTAACTTGTTCCGCAATTTTTTTTACAGCTTCTTCCTCTGAAAAACCTTCTTTTAAGGCAATATATTTACTTAAAGTTCCACTGTCAATTTTTAAAGACGGGTCAAACTTAAGTGTTACATGTGGGGGTTTTATTTCTCCTGAATCTTCATCAATTTCAGCAGATTGAAGTACCTTTTCAAAAGCACCAAAGTCTTTTATTATGAGACTGTCCTTTTCAATTAGGAGTTCTTTTATGTATTGGTCAAGCTTCATTTGTAAATTTTTTATTGTCAAATGTTTAATAGAACCGGGCGTATCTGAAAATACTGTTTTATAATCTATGATTAACATTATATTAAATAAAACCTGATATACCAGATTTTATTATCATTACTTCAAATTCAATGCCATTTATAAGTAGCAGAAACAAAATGTTATGTATTGTTTACAAAATTACAAAAAATATTTAAAAATCAATACCTTTATGTAAAATAATTGAATTTTAGCTTTGATGAGTAATATATCCAAGTTAGTAAAAAAATATTTTAATCTAAACTCCCCCAAATAAGTTTCTTGCCAAAGCCTAAAGTATTATGTGTCATTTTAATAAAATTTGGTTTTAATATCCAAAGTGTAGTTTTCATTAAAGCGGCATAAGGAAAAGCCTTCAAATATGCTTTTTTGGCTAATTTTTGTAATTCATTGTCCGGACGGTACATTTTTCCGGTGAGTTGAATACCTTGTATTTTACCAACTGTTTTGGTTTCTAAAACAATTGATGCTGCAACATAACTGTTTTCCATTGCATCTTGGGCATGTTTGGTTTCCAAATCAGAGGTAAATACAAAACAGTTCTCATCAGGAATATAAGCATAAAAACAATTAGCACAATAGGCTTTGTTGTTTTTTGAAGTTGCTAATGTCAATACGTGGTGTTCATTTATAAAATCTATAATGCGTTTATCCGGATTTTCCATATCTGATTATTTTTAGCATACAAAATTAAGTATAAATTTTATTTATTGTAGATACATATAATAAAATCAGTTAGTTTTGTGTTAAATAAGCGGTAACTTATAACTATAAAATAATCTAAAATGAAATCTTTAAAAACATTTATACTGACTTTTTTTTTAATCCTTTCTATAAGTTTATCTGCTCAAAATGTTGCAGGTGTTAATTATGACCAGAAATATTTACGTTTGGAGTTTGAAGTTGATCCGGCGGTTAAATATATAAAAGGTATCATCACTTTTTATTTTGAAATCAAAAATAATACTAGCACTTTAAGTTTTGATATGGGAACGGGTATTGGTGTCGATTCAATATTATACAAAGGCAACAAGTTACAAAGCACAAAATCCAATAATATTTTAATAGTGCAACTGCCCGGACAATTAGTTACCGGCACAATTGATTCTTTAAGTATTTATTATCAAGGAGCTCCTGAAAGTGATGGGTTTGGTTCGTTTACTGTTTCTACTCATAATAATGTACCGGTTATGTGGACTTTGTCTGAGCCTTATGGAGCCAAAGATTGGTGGCCCTGCAAACAAAGTCTTGATGATAAAGCTGACTCTATAGATGTTTACATTACGCATCCTAAAGAGTATAAAGCTGCTTCAAACGGCTTGTTAATTTCTGAAACGCTTACCGGTGATAATATTACAACCCATTGGAAACATCGCCATGCTATTGCTGCCTATTTAATTGCCATAGCTGTAACTAATTATGAGAGTTACTCACATTATGCACAGCTTGAAAATGGTGATTCAGTTGAAATATTAAATTATATTTATCCTGAAAATGTTGATTATATTAAAACGCAAACAGCGGTTACTCCTGAAATTATTGAATTTTTCAGTAAAAAATTTATTGATTATCCCTTTAAAAATGAAAAATACGGACATGCTCAATTTGGCTGGGGCGGAGGAATGGAGCACCAGACCATGAGTTTTATGGGAAGTTTTAGTTATTCTATTATTGCTCATGAATTAGCACATCAGTGGTTTGGTGATTATATCACATGTGCCGGTTGGCACGATATATGGCTTAATGAAGGTTTTGCTACCTACTGTGAAGGTCTATGTTATGAAAATGGTTTAGGTGGACAAAACTGGAAAACTTGGCTGGCTGATAAAATAGATTATGTTACTTCTGAATCGGGAGGTTCGGTATATGTTACGGATATTAGTAATGAAAACACAATTTTTGATGGAAGACTTAGCTATGCTAAAGGTGCAATGGTTTTACACTTGATTAGGGGGCAAATTGGTGATGAGGCTTTTTTTAGCGGAATCAGAAACTATTTGAATGACCCTAAACTGCAAAATGGATATGCTTCAACAAAGGATTTACGTTTACATTTTGAGCAAACAAGAGGTAAAGACCTATCGGAGCTGTTTAATGATTGGGTTTATGGTCAAGGATATCCTACTTATACATTAAGCTGGGGACAAAATAGTGATAATTCTTTTTACATGGAAGTAAAACAAAAACAATCCCATTCGTCTGTTGATTTTTTTGAGTTAAATATTCCTGTTCTATTATCAGGAGGGTGAAAAGATAATATTATCTACTTTAATAATACAGAAAATAATCAAGAGTTTATTTTCGATATTGATTTTAAAGTAAAAAATATAATCTTTGATCCGGATATTTGGATTATCACCCGCCCTGCTCAAATAATTCACTATAAAACTCCCGAAGCTAATGATATTACTCTTGCTCCTAACCCTGTAAAAGATAAACTTCTTGTATTGACAAACCTTTCGGATAGCTCTATAAATGCAAGTATCTTTGATATAAATGGTAAAAAATTACGGTGGTTTGATAATATAGAAAATCCACGTAAGTTTGAACTTGATTTAAAAGACTTGAAGCAAGGAATTTTTTTTATAATAATTGATGCAAAATCAAATAAAATTATAAAGAAGTTTATGAAAAATTAGCTTGGTGCAGGCAGATTATATAAATCAATATAGTTCATTAAGTTTTTTTAATATTCCGTATTTTAGTTTAATCAATAGCCCGGGCTTTTAAGTCCAGGTTAGTGTATTTTCATAGTTTTATGGGCTTTAGCCCAAAACGATTTTATGCAAATAAAAAAGTACCAAACTATTAATAAATAAAAAAGCCTTGAAAATTTTCAAGGCTTTATAGTAGCGGGGACAGGACTTGAACCTGCGACCTCCGGGTTATGAGCCCGACGAGCTACCAACTGCTCTACCCCGCAATATATATTTAGAACTATGAGTTTTTGTTTTAGCGACTGCAAAATTAATATTTTTTTATTAATTATCAAATATTATTTGATTTTTTTAAAAATAAAGATAAAAGTCATCTTTTAAACTCCGCATAACTAATGCACAATAAATTGATATTTGTATTGTAATTATATGTTTTATAGCGATATATTATTTATTTCTGTATATTCTATCCATAGTTTGGCACTATAAGATTGAACAATGTTTTCCTAAAATAAAAAATAAGCTACTTGCCAATCAATAAAATTGTTTTACATTTGCAACCGAATCGCAAAATTTTGCGATTCGCTAATGTAAATTTAAAAAAATCAAATATGAATAATGCAATTTTTTCATTTAAACGCCCTCAAAATGAAGCTATTTTGCAATACGAACAGAATAGTAAAGAAAGGGATTTGTTAAAAAAAGAATTAGACAGACAAAGTAATTTACAGATTGAAATACCGATCATTATCGGTGGTAAAGAGATAAAAACAGGGAAAACCGGAAATGTGGTCATGCCTCATAATCATGCTCATGTATTGGCAACTTATCACCAAGCAGGCGAAAAGGAAGTACAAATGGGAATTGAAGCCGCACTGAAAGCCAAAAAAGAATGGGAAAGTATTTCGTGGATTGAACGCTCGTCAATTATGTTACGGGCAGCAGAATTATTATCAAAAAAATATCGTTACCTGATTGTGGCAGCTACAATGCTTGGACAAGATAAGAGTGTTTATCAGGCAGAAATTGATGCTGCTTGTGAAGTGATTGATTATTTGCGCTATAATGTTTATTTTGCATCTAAAATATACAATGAGCAGCCTGAATCTGAGTTTGAACAACTTAACCGTATGGAATATCGTGCTCTTGAAGGATTTGTTTTCACGGTAACACCTTTTAATTTTACAGCAATAGCTTCAAATTTGAATATGTCGGTTGTACTTATGGGCAATACAACGATTTGGAAACCGGCAACCACCTCATTACTTTCAAGTTACTATTTAATGCAAGTTTTTAAAGAAGCTGGTTTACCTGATGGAGTAATTAATTTTGTTCCGGGCTCCGGTGCCATGATTGGTAAGGAAGTTTTGAAACATAAAGATTTGGCAGGTATCCATTTTACCGGTTCAAACGCAACGTTTAACTCTTTATGGCGTTCCGTTTCGGATAATTTGAATAACTATGTTTCGTATCCTAAATTAGTTGGCGAAACCGGTGGTAAAGATTTTATTTTTGTGCATCAATCGGCAAATCCTATTGAAGTAGCAACTGCTATAACACGCGGAGCATTTGAATATCAAGGACAAAAATGTTCGGCTGCATCAAGGGCATATATCCCGAAATCCTTATGGGAAGCAACTAAAAAACATTTACAAGAGCAAGTTGCTCAGATAAAAGTAGGGGATGTAAGTGATTTTTCAAATTTTATGAATGCGGTTATTGACGAAAAAGCATTTGATAATATTATGAGTTATATTGAATTGGCTAAGAAGTCGGATTCTTGTGAAATAATTACCGGTGGAACCGGCGATAAATCTGTTGGCTATTTTATTCAACCAACAATTATTTTGACAAAAGATCCTCATTTTGTTACAATGGAAGAGGAAATATTTGGTCCGGTAATGACTATTTTTGTTTATGAAGACAACGATTTTGAACAAACATTAGAACTATGTAATAAAACCTCACCCTATGCATTGACAGGAGCAATATTTTCAAATGATAAGTACGCAATGGTTAAAGCCTGCAAGGTTTTACGCTATGCAGCCGGAAATTTCTACATCAATGACAAACCCACAGGAGCAATGGTTGGTTTACAGCCTTTTGGTGGTTCAAGAGCTTCCGGAACCAATGATAAAGCAGGCGGAAACATGAATTTGTTACGTTGGGTTAGCCCGCGTACCATAAAAGAAACATTTATGCCTGCGCAGGATTTTAAATATCCATATATGGAAGAATAATATAGTACAGGTTTTGTTTGATTCAATAATTGGCTGTTCGATATCGTAAACAGCCATTTTTTTTAGAAAACTATTAGTTTTTGTAGTGTTTATAAAAATTTAACAACAAGGCTGCGAAGTTAATAAATTGGGAATTTACTTTTTGTAAATGACCAATTTATTGACTGGCATATCACAGTTATTAGCGTTTTTTTATAAACACTATTCAAGTTTTAAATTTTTTTTATGCATTAATTGTTTCCGTAATCACTTTTCCATCAAGTAAATTAACAATACGGTGAGCATAGCTTGCGTCACGCTCCGAATGGGTTACCATAACAATAGTGGTTCCATCTTGATTTAACTCTGTTAAAAGGTTCATCACTTCACTGCCGTTTTTTGAGTCCAAATTTCCGGTAGGCTCATCAGCAAGAATAAGTTCGGGATTGGCAACAACGGCACGTGCAAAAGCAACCCTTTGTTGCTGTCCTCCTGAGAGTTGTTGCGGAAAATGTTTTGCACGATGACCTATTTTCATCCTTTGCAATACCTCATTGATACGTTTTTTACGCTCTGATGCTTTCATGTTCAAATAAACCAAAGGTAATTCAATATTTTCATACACATTGAGTTCGTCAATGAGGTTAAAACTTTGAAAAACAAAGCCTATACGTCCTTTACGAAATTGAGTACGGTCTTTTTCTTTCATTTTTGATACATCTACACCGTCAAAGATGTATTTTCCTTGCGTTGGATTGTCCAATAATCCAATAATATTTAATAATGTAGATTTTCCACAGCCCGATGGTCCCATAATGGCAATAAATTCACCTTTTTTAGCATTAATATCAACATCGTTAAGGGCATAAGTTTGTACCTCATCGGTTTTAAATACTTTTGTTAAATTTTCTGTTTTAATCATGATATTTTTTATTTAATTATTCGTAACGTAAAGATTCCGTAGGATTTTTTCGTGCAATTATAAGTGTTTGAATACTAACTGAAATAGTTGTGACTATCAACAAGAAAATACCTGATAGAGCAAAAATCCACCAGCTGATTGACATTTTATATGCAAAGTTTTGAATCCAATTTGCTATTGAATAATATGCAATAGGTGTCGCTATAAGAAATGCCAAGATTATCCACTTTATAAATTCACGATTAAATAAATTGATTATCTCTATAACAGTTGCTCCGTTAACTCTTCTTACGGCAATTTCTTTTGTTCTCTGACGAGCTGTAAAAAGTGTTAAACCAAGGAGTCCCGTTAAAGAGAGTAGAATAGTCCAAAGGGATACAGCCTCAATAAAATACGCTATTTTTTCTTCTTTTTGATATAGATTATTCAGGTGTTCATCTAAAAAATTAATATCAATATCTAGCCCAGGTTCAAATTTTCCCCATATATTTTTTATATGTTCCATTACGGTACTTGTATTTCCACCGGCTAATTTTAATAGTAGAACATAAGGTCTTGTATCGGTTAGCCATAATTGCATTGGAGGTATTTGTTCTTTTAATGAAGAAAAATTAAAATTTTCTGTTACCCCAATTATTGGTCCTTCAAAGTCAAAGCCTTGCATTATTATTTCCAAAGGTTTGTCCCAATGATATTTTTCAACTGCTTTTTCATTTATAATAAAACTATTCATATCGGCTTTAAGGGAAGAAAATTTGCGTCCTTTTTTTATTTTGATTCCAAAAAAATCAATAAAATGTTGATCAACAGGCCAGCAATAAATATTTATTTGCTGATTATTAATAGTTCGCCCCCACATCATACCAACACCGCCGGGAACAAAAGAACTATATGTATATTCTGTTATATGAGGGTTGTTAAGTAATTCTTTGACAAATGCATCTTTGTGTTTAATGATATTTGATGAAGTTCGTATGTAAACAATATTTTCTTTTTGTATTCCTATATCAAAGTTATGCCAAAAATTTATTTGCTTTTTTATGGATATAGAAGCAATAATAAGGAGAATTGTAAATGAAAATTGTAGTGTCAGTAAAAAATTCCTTATAAATCTTCCTTTTCCTGAAAAGCGATAAGTTCCTTTAACAGTTTGTATTATATTAACAGAGGTAATATATTTTGCAGGATAAATACTTGCAATAATACTATAAATAATGGTCATTAAAACAAAATATACATACCAATAATTTCTGTTTTGGAAACTTAAACCTTTTATTTGTAGTATTTTTTCGATATATGGATAAAGGTATGAATGTATAATCAATGCAATAGCCAGCGCTATTAGGGAAATAATTATTGACTCAACAATTATTTGAATGAGTAATTGTGTTTCGCCGGCACCCAATATGCGTTTTATTGAAAAGACCTTTGCTCTTTGAATTGCTTGCGAAGTTAGCAGGTTTACAAAATTAACAATTCCCATTACTGCTAAAATAATTGCGAGAAGTATTAAAATATTGATGACAATAGGGTTAATTGTTTTGTATTGTCCACTTTCGGTAAAATGTAATTTGCTTAAAGCTTGTAAACTCAGATATGAATCATTTGCTGATTTTTCTGCTAAATCTTCATGCAAAACATTATTAATTTCATCAATACTATTGATGGCTTTAAGTACATGATTATAATTATCTTTTGAATTTATTCTTAGAAAAGTTCTGAAACTCCATTCCGACCATTTTTTTGCAAAGGAATTGTCTTGTTGTAATAAAGTTTCAAAAGAAACGATACATTCTGTTTGAATAGATGAGGTTTCCGGTAAGTCTTTAATTACTGCAGTGCAGGTATAATTATGTCCGTTAAGATTTACTTGTTTTCCGATGGGATTTTCATTTTCGTATAGTTTTTTTGCCAAACTTTGTGTTAGAACAATACTTAAAGGTTGTTTAAGCGCATCTTTGGCAGATCCGTTTATTATGTCAAAACTAAAAATCTTAAAAATATCATTATTTGCATAAAATGACGAAGCATAAAAACTATACTTTGATTGTTTATTTATTGAGATTATTCCGGGATTAAACCAAACTGGAGTGATTGCAACTATATCCGATACATTTTTTCTTAAAATAGGGCTAATAACTGCCGGTAAAGTTGACTCCTCATTGTCTATTTGTAACTGATAAACGGTTGAGTAATGAATGTTATGCTTGTCAAAACTTTTTTGATACGATATATAAAGAAGAATCGTTATAATACCGGAAAAGGCGATGGTCAAACTCAATATGTTTAAAAATAGAGAAAGCGTATATTTTATAAAGCCGGAATAAATATGTTTTATCATAATTAATTTTTTTATTATTCATATCTTAAACTATCTACCGGATTGCGTGTAGCTGCCCATATGCTTTGTGCCGAAACGGCTACAATAGCAATAATCACAGCCAAACCACCGGATATAATAAAATACAGTATGTTAATGTTTATTTTGTTCGTAAAATTTTGCAACCAGTCATTCATTAAAATATAGCCGATTAGCAAGGAAGGTATCATTGCCCACACAACCCACTGGAGCATTTTTGTTAAAAGTAAAGTTAATATTAGCTTTGATGATGCTCCCAAAACTTTGCGAATACCTATTTCTTTAATACGCCGTTCCACATTAAAAACTGCCAAAGCAAACATGCCCGTTATACACAGAAATACAGCCAACAATGTGGCATAAAACAACAGCTTAACTACCCTGTCCTCGTTATTGAACTTTCTCAGGTAACTATCTTTTAAGCGATAGGTATAAAATTGATATTCAGGGTCAAATCCGTTAAAGATATTTTTGATTTGCTGCATTTCATTGTTTGAGAGTTGGTGTTTTGTGCGCAGATAAAAATTATTTACCCAATCGGAATAATTTGTTAAAACCAAAGGAGCTATTTTTTCGCCCGAATTACCGGTATAATAAAAATTTTTAATAATACCGATAATAGTCAGCGGTTCGTCAAACATAATCATTTTTTTTCCGATAGGGTCTTTCAGATTAAGCATTTTAACTGCTGCCTCATTTAAAATAATACTGCTTTTATCAGCCTCTGTATTATTAAAGAATCTTCCTGAAATCAAATGCATTTTCATGGTTTTACAAAAGCCGGCTTGCACTCTGTATTCATTAATGCTTTGCCAATCATCGTCTTCGGCTTTTCCGTATTCTGTAATTAACTGTCCGCTGCATCCTCCACCCATTGCATGTGTGGAACTTGCAACATTATTTACAAAGGGTAATTTTTTTAACTCATTAACTATTGATATTGATTTTTTATTAATGGTTTCGCCAAATCCGCTTACAGCAATAATATTATCGGGCGAAAAACCCAAAGGAATATTCTTTAAAAAAGATATTTGATAATACATAATCAATAAATTGAATATTAGAAATATACTTATTGAAAACTGCACCAAAACAGATATAACCGGCAGCATTTTTTTACGTTTTATGCTTTGCATATCGCCTTTAACGGCACTTATTATTTTTAGTTTTGAAAGATATAAAGCCGGATATGCACCACTTACAATCACAAGTATCAGCATAAAAATCAGCATACTTGCAACAGTATAAAAACTCATCATCTCCGAAAAAATCAGCTTTTTATTCATCAATAGTGCAAAATACGGTAATGCAATGCGACTGAGTAAAAATGCCAATATAAAAGAGATTGCTGTAATTACAACTGTTTCGAGATAAAACATACTTACAAGACTTGACTTTCCGGCACCTAAAGTTTTTCGTATTCCTATCTCTTTAAAACGTTTTTCACCATGCAGAACAAACAGGTTTATGTGGTTTACAATGGCTATTAAGAGAATAAAAAATGCAAGAAAAGCAATTATATAAATTACTTTTGGATTTCCTTTTTTTGATAAATCAAAATCGGCAACCGTGTGTAAGTGAATTTGTTTTAGCGATTCTACTCCTGAATTTACCTTTAAAGACAGTTCAAAATCTTTAAATTTATCTTTTACAATTTTATTGTTTAATTGTGTAATTTTATCATAAGCTGCTTGTCTGTCAGTTTCTTTTTTAAGCAGATAATAGGTAAAAAATTCTAAACCTTGCAGTATATCTAGATTTGTTGAGCTCATAGAAGTAAGTACATCAAAATTAAAATGAGTGGTTGCAGGCAGTTTTTTAATAATTCTGGTAACGGTATAATTTTCATCATCCACTTTAATATGTTTTCCGATAGCCGGATTGTTTCCAAAAAGTTTTTGCGCTAAATTTTGCGTAATTACAGCCGAATATTTATCCTTTAAAGCAGTTTCTACATTACCCGACAAAAGATTTAAGCCGAAAACTTTAAAAAAAGTACTGTCGGCATAAAGCAGATCTTGCGATAAAATTTTTGTCTGCTTGTAATTTATATTTGTCTTCCAACCACGATATATTTGTACGGTAGATTCAATTTCTGGTACTTGTGAGGGTAGCTCAGTATAGGCTTCGCGTAAGCAAATAGGCAATGCATCAACAGTGTTTTTTTCGGTTAAAATATTATATAGCCTGACTATACGCTCTTTATTGGGAAAAACTTTATCAAAGCTAAGTTCATGAATTAGTAAAAACATCAATAATAAAAATGCGGATAATCCGAGGCTCAATCCGGGAATATTGACAAATAATAAGACCGGGTTTTTTTTGAAATTTCTGAAAATATGTTTTATCGAACGTATCATGGTATATATAAGGATTAAATTATTCGTATCTTAAAATCAAAGCAGGATTTTTACGTGCCGTACTGAATATTTGCCAACTGACTGTTGTTAAGGCTACCCAAGCGGCAATCAATCTCGCTAAAATAAATATCCACCAACTCAAATTGATTTTATAGGCAAAGTTTTCGAGCCATCGGTTCATTAAGTAGTATGCAATGGGTACAGATAAGATGAATGCAGTAATAACCAGTTTAAGAAATTCAAAACTGAGCATTTTAATGATTTGATTTACCGTTGCTCCGTTTACTCTGCGTATGCCTATCTCTTTTGATTTTTGCTGATTGTAAAACATTGACATGGCAAAAATTCCCATTACCGAAATAGTAATAGCCAGCATTGCAAAATATTCTACAATTTTTGATGTTTTCTGCTCTTTTTCGTACCATTTTTGAAGTGTAGTATCAAAAAATTCATAATCGAAAGGTATTCCTCCGGTAAAATTCAGATATACTTCTTTCAATCTATTTATGGTTTCAGTTTGATTATTCCCTTCTATTTGTAACAAAATATTCCAAGGGTAATCATTCTTGTTCATCTGTTTTATCATAGCAGCACCTATTTTTTGATGCAAAGGGCGAAAATTAAAATCGTTTACAATGCCCAAAATATTCCAGTTATTTTTACCAATTTTAAGTACTTGTGGTAAAGAATCAAGTTCTAGTTCGCGGATTGCTTCTTTGTTAATCCATATTCCGTCTTGTGTGTAGGCTGTTCCGGTTGGTTTTGATTTTAAACCGGTCATTTTCCAAAAAGCCGAGTCAACAACAAAAATCTGAAAACTTACTGGTTTATTATTGTATGTGAATGTATTGTTATTTCCTCCGTCAACCGGTGTTCCTGCTACAAAAGAAACTGCTTTAATGCCGGGAATTTTTAAAAATTCATCACGTAGTGCTTCTTTTTGGTTTATATCAATATTATTATCCAACATAAGTATGTTTTTTGAATGAAATCCCAAATTTTTATTTAATAAAAATTTAGTTTGTTGATTAATAATTATACTTGCCGAAATAAGAGTTATAACAACAGTATATTGAAAAATAATAAGTATTTTAGAGAAGCTGGTTTTGGTTTTAAAGGTAAAGCCACCTTTCAATACATCAACCGCTTTAAGGCGTGTAATTATTAATGCGGGAACAATTCCTGAAAACATTCCGATAAGCAGTATAAAAATAAGAAATATCATCACATTAATAGAAATAAACTCATCATTTAAGTTAATGCTTGTCCCCAATAATTTATTAAAAACAGGTTCGACTAGGAAACTAAGAAATATTGCCACAAAAAAAGCGACTATGCATAAAATAAGCGTTTCGAATATATGTTGAAGAATTAACCTTTTTCTTGAACTGCCGTGTAACTTTTTTATAGCAATTTCTTTTACACGAAAGCTTGATTGGGCAATGGTTAAATTCAAATAATTAATAATAGCAAGAATAAGAATTAGCACTACAATAACTGATAGTATGGCTATTTTCTTTTTGCTGTTTTGATTAATTTCTCCATTACTGATAATTGTGCTAAAATAAACATCGTCTAAGGGCTCAAAACGAACAGTTTTAAAAACTCCTTGTTTGTAAACCCAGAAGTCTTTTTTGAATATCTTTAATATTTCGGGTTCTTTTATGCGCAAGTCAGCATTGGGCTTTGCCAAAAAATAAAAACCAAATGAGCAAGAGTTTGGGTTTCTCAATAATTCATCCCATCCCCAAAGTTTTTTTATCAATCTGAAATTGATAATTGCATCGTATTTTTTGAAAAACGATTTTTCTGAAATATCTTCAACTACTCCGGTTACCGTACAAGGAGTATTCAGATTGAGTATCAGCTGTTTGCCAATAGGTGATTGATTTCCGAACAGCTTTTTGGCAAATTCTTTGGTTAAAACAACAGAGTTTTCTGCTTTTAGTGCTGTTTCTTTATCTCCCTCGAACAAGTTAAATGTAAAAATATTAAAGAAGGTAGAATCAGCAAGCAAAAATTTAAATTTGTATTTTTTATTATTATCTGTGCTTAATATTCCACCCTCGTCAGATACGCGAGTATATGATTCAACTTCAGGAACTGTATTTTGTACCCATTCACCTATCGGTGGAGCGAAGGTGTCTGCTTTATCACTGCATAAACGGTATATCCGTTCTTTGTTTTTTTGTTTGTTGTTTACAGATAATTCATGTTTAATATATACACTTAACAGTAGTACAAAAGCTAATGATACGGCAAAGCCTATTATGGTAATAAAAGTATATACTTTATTGTTTATTAGGTGTTTAATAAAAGGTTTGAAATTATTCAGCATCATAATTCATTTTTATTTGAATTCCAATTGTTCGTTTTCTCCAAAATTATCATAACCGGATGTTACTACTACATCACTGGCATTTAAACCACTTACAACTTCATAGTATCTCGGGTTTTGTTTCCCTATTTTTATATTTCGCTTTTCGGCGGTTTTGCCATCGAGCGATAAAACAAAAATCCATTGTCCGCCGGTTTTTTGAAAAAAGCTGCCCCGCGGTAAAAGCAAAGCTGTTTTGGGATTACCCAATTGTAATCGTGTGTAATAAGTTTGTCCGGTACGCATGTTTTCAGGTTTATCACTGATAAAAATCATTTCAACGGTAAACTGTCCGTTTTTAACATCGGGCAATACTTTGCGTATTTTCAGTTTATACTCTTTCCCGTTGCGTTTAAGCAGAGCAATTAGCCCGGGCCTTACTTTATCAATATAATGTTCGTCAATTTTTGCTACAACTTTAAACGATGTAAGCACATCTATTTTACCAATCCGGTTACCTTTAGGAACAGATTGTCCCAACTCCACATCAAGACTGCTTAACTGACCGTTAACAGGCGCTTTAACATTCAGGTTTTCTTTTCTTTTACGAACCAATTGCAGGTTTAAATCCATATTATGCAAACTCATTTTCATCTGTTTGACTTGAATAGACCTGTAAATTGAATCTTGCTTTTGACGTTCTAAATAGAGCTTATAGCTTTGTTGAGCAAACTGATAGTCTTCTTCTGAGACCAAAAAATCTTCTTTTGATATAAGTGCTGATTGATACAAAACCTTATTTTGTTCGTATTTGCGTTTTTTACGTTTTATATCAAACTCCAAATTTAAAAGCTCTCTTTTAATACGTAATTTTTCTTGCTCCATTACTACCATCGTATTACGCAAAAAGTTGCTTTTTTCGGCAAGTTGTGCTTCACTGTTTAAGATGCTTAAATCTAAATCGGGATTGCTTAATTTTAAAATAATATCGCCTTTTTTTACTATTGAACCTTCTTCGATTAATTTTTCCTCAACTCTTCCTCCTTCAAGTGCATCAAGATAAATGGTTGCTATGGGTTCAAGGTTTCCGGTTACACTGATATAATCGTGAAATATTCCTTCGTGAACAGTATCAATACTTATTTTTTGAAAAGCTACACGATAGGTAGACTTGTTCGTTGCAAAAAAAGCTTCAAAAATCAAGAACAGAAATAACAATAGCGCAATACTAATATAAATATGCTTTGGTCTTATTCCTTTTTTCTTTTCAATAGGTATATCCATAATTTATCAATATCAATCTTTATTTTTTTATATCTATTGTCAATCTATATGCCGAAAACTACATTGGCTTGATTATGAGTATTATACAGGTAGAAATATAGATATTTAATCAAAAAAGTGTAAAAATATTTGACAACAGGTGTTAAAATATTTTACGTTTGTTTACTTTTGATTTAAGGATAAAATTTACCTAATGGAAAGTAAAATACTTATTGTTGATGATAATAAAAGTGTTTTGACGGCTCTTGAAATGCTTTTGCAAACCAAGTATAGAGAAGTTTTTGTTTTGTCAAATTCCAATAATTTAATTTCAAGCATTCGCCAGCACCAAATTGATATTGTTTTGTTAGATATGAATTTTAAAGCGGGACTTAATACCGGTAACGAGGGTATTTTTTGGCTTAACGAAATTAAAAAACTTGATGATACTATTAGTGTAATAATGATTACAGCTTTTGGTGATATTGAATTGGCGGTAAAAGCCGTAAGAGATGGAGCATTTGATTTTATTCTGAAACCTTGGGACAACAATAAACTGTTAAGCACGGTAAGTGCTGCCGCAAAATTGCGGAAAAGTAAAGCTGAGAATTTAAAACTACGAGAAAAAACAAATACTTTACAAAACATTATCGTTCCTGAATATAAAATTATCGGGAAATCAAAAGCAATAACTACCTTAATGAAAATTGTGCAGAAAGTTGCTCAAACCGATGCCAATATTTTAATAACCGGCGAAAACGGAACGGGGAAACAACTTATTGCACAAGAAATTCACCGGTATTCAAAACGGAAAAACGAGATATTTTTAAATGTGGACATGGGCTCACTTAGTGAAACACTGTTTGAAAGCGAGCTGTTTGGTCATGTAAAAGGTGCTTTTACCGATGCCAAGGAAGACCGAACCGGAAAGTTTGAATTAGCTGATAAAGGAACACTTTTTCTTGATGAAATAGCAAATTTATCTTTGTCTTTACAGGCAAAAATTTTGTCGGCACTGCAAAATCGCTGTATCACGCCTTTGGGCGGTAATAAACAGATACCTGTTGATATCCGGCTTGTATCTGCCACCAATAGAGATATCTCCAAGATGATTGAAGAGGGGAGTTTTCGTGAAGACCTGTTTTATCGTATCAATACTATAAGTATCGAAATACCACCTCTGAGAGAACGGGATAACGATATAATTTTACTTGCTGAATATTATTTACATCAATATGTTGAAAAATACCAAAAAAAAGCTTTGAAAATTTCTAATAAAGCAAAGCATAAGTTATTGAATTATCAATGGCCAGGAAATGTCAGAGAGCTGCAACATTGTATTGAAAAAGCAGTGATTCTTGCTGAAAATCATATACTTGATGAAAATAGTTTTTCATTAAATCAGCAAATTGCCGTAAAACAAAACAATTTGGATAATCTCACCCTTGAAGAAATGGAAAAAAATATGATTTTGGTAAATATTGATAAAGAAAAAGGGAATATGAGTGCTGTTGCCAAAAATTTGGGTATCACAAGGCAAACATTATACAATAAATTGAAAAAATATGGTTTATAAACATTTTTATCTTTCAATAATCATTCGTTTGCTTATTTTTTCTATATTAAGTGTCGGGGGAACTTATGTTTATATCACCGATAAATCATCAACTTTTCTTTGGGTAGTATTGGTTGCCATTGTGTTATCGGCTATCAATATTATCAATTATTTTAACAGAATTAATCGTTGGATGAGTTTTTTTATCAGTGGAATAGAAAATGAAGATACTAGTTTGAAAATACCTGAAAAATCAGGCAATAAAAATGTAGACAGGCTTTATCTAGGAGTTGAAAAATTAAATAAATTGTTACAAAAAACTAAATTTGAGATTAGTACCAAAGAGTATTACTATCGCTCCATAATTAACAAATCGGTAACAGGACTTTTTTCGGTAAACAAAAACGGACGTATTGAAAACATCAATCCTGCAGGCTCAAAACTAACAAACCTGCAAGAGTATTTTCATATCAATTCGCTTTCAAGTATTGATAAAACACTGCCTGGTTTTATTTTAAATTATAAAATAGGTAAACAGCAATCGGCAATATTTGAAAACAGATTTGGACAAAAACTAAATTTCAGTTTATCGGAAATTAATATAGAAAATAACCTATACATACTGGTGGCTGTAAACGATATTACCAAAGAGTTGGACAGTCGCGAGGTGGATGCATGGATTAAATTGGCACGCACCCTTTCGCATGAGATAATGAACAATATTACTCCAATAACTACTTTATCGCAAGTAATATCAGGCTACTATATAAAAAATAAGCAAATTATTGATACGGATAAGCTTGATGAAAATACCATTTTTAAAACCATCAAAGGATTAAAAGTTATTGAGGAGCGAAGTATTGCATTGATGAACTTTGTTCAAAACTACCGTAAATTTACCAAATTACCAGAACCTAAATTACAAAATACTGATATTTCAGAAATTATTAACAATTGCGTAATTGCCATTGAAACCTATCCCGAATCAGATAAAATACAGATTATAAAACATATCCCTTTGGGTATTCAATTTTATACTGACGAAAAGCTTATTTCACAAGTGATAATCAATGTACTCAAAAATGCTTATGAAGCAGTTGTACATGAAAATACCCCGATTATAGAGATTAAATTAAGAAAAACAACTACTGCACTTGAAATAGAAATTTCAAACAATGGAGCTGTTATTCCTCAGGAGATAAAAAATCAGATATTTGTGCCTTTTTACAGTACCAAAGAAAGCGGTTCGGGCATTGGTTTAAGCCTTTGCAAGCAAATACTTTTACAAATGAACGGAGATATTATTCTAAAAAAATCGGATAGTGAGCGTACGGAATTTGTTATTAGCTTAAATAATATATAGAGTCATGTCAGTATATTTTAGTTGTATCAAGTTTCGTTCATTTTACATAGAATTTTGTTAAAAACTTTAACCATAATTACTGCTATGCTGAAAATTTTTGCCTTGTTCTACACAAAAATAACTTCAATATATTATACGACACAACACACTTGACATGACACTAGCGTACCCTAACCGTAGTGGTTTTATTTACCCAATCGCCAATAGTATATTTTTGTCCGGGTTTTAAACCGAAAAAGAAAATATCTTCTTTGGTAGGTAAATAAGTTCTGTAATAGGCAATTTTTTCACCGGCTTTTTTTGCTATTTTTTGATGCGTATTTTTTGCTTTTAAATAATAATCAATACTTAGCCATAAAAAAGCATTGTATTCTAAATCTTTTTTACTGAAATTATTATGATAGGCAGCATACATTTCAGCCATGAAATAATAATTTTTTGCAGGATTGTTTGTATAACGTAAGGATGCTTCAAAAGATTTTTGTGCAGCGTCAAAACGATGCAGGCGTGTATATTGCATAATGGCTAAATCAACACAATATTTTGATTTTAAATAATTTATATTTTCAAAGCGGATGGCTTTTCGGAAATATGCTTCTGCTTTATCGTAATGATTTTTTTCCAGTTCAATTCCTGCTAAAAGATAGGCTGTTTCAGCATCGGGTTTAATTTTATCTATTTTTAAAGCTGTTTGATAAAACAAAGCGGATTGTATGCAATTTCCGGCTTGCAAAACAATGTTTACATTTTTAATTACCTCTATATCATTGGGTTTTGCAGCTAAACGCTTATGTAAAATTTCAAGAATTTGTTTGCATTGTTTTTTTGTGTTTGCAGCAAATATCTTTTTTATTGATTGGGCAGTATATAAGATTTTTTTGCTTTTTGGGGATGCTGTTAGTATTTGTAGTTTTTTATTAGTGATTTGATAACATAGTAAATAATTATCTATGAACTGTTCTAATGTTATCTTTGAACTTTTAAATAAATCGGCACTTGCGGTCATTAGGGCATTAATAACACTTAAATTGCTTTTATCATTAAGTTTTTGAACTGAGTTTAACATTAATTTGTAGGCATCTTCTGTTTTTTCTTTATTGTAGATGTACAAGTTTAAACCCATTCTGCCATTGATATAATCTTTTTCGCCAAAATATTTAATTCGCTTTGCGTATAAGAGCATTAAACTGTCAACAAGTTTCTCCTTTATTTTTGTATTTTGTTCATTTTTAATACTTTGTATTAGAAATCGTGCGCCGTCTTGATAAATAATTTTTTTATATCCCGGGCAGTTATTATATACTTTTTTCCATGTTTCAATGGCGTTATCGGTAAGTTTCATTTTCTTAAACTCACGATATACCGAAATATTTTGTAAACATTCCAGACTATCGTTTGAAATATTGGCACTGTAAACAAAACTTTGTGCATTGCTTAAAAGATAAATATTCCACAAAAACAAAACTACTGCAATTTTCTTCATCACTATTCTATCTTTTTAAATTTTAATGGATATTTTAAATTAACTGCATGTTTAAAACTTGCCTTTACTGTGCCCACCAATATTTTTGCATCTACTAAAATAGGTACTCTGTTTTTATCTGCTGTAACCCAAACCAATAAATCTTCACCGCCTTTAAATATAGTACCTTCAACCAATAATATTGAAAATTTTAATGTTTCGTATTTTTTACCCTCATGTGTTTCTAATGTTTCTTTTCCCAAATATCTGCCGTAAAGATTATAAATTTCATTATCAATAATCATTGATATGGGAATTTTTTCATTGATTTTATATTTCGATAAGTCCAATGTACGCACATAATATACGGCAGTCATTATATCAAACAAGCAATTTTGTAAATTCAGCGTATCAAATTTCTGTGCTTTTTGAGTGTTCCAAGTATCTGTATATATTTTATTTTTTTGATAATCAAACTCATATACATTATACGTTTTTTGTTTTCCTTCGGATGTATTCCTGATATATTTTAAAGGCTTTAAATCAGTTATCGTTGCCCAAGAGTGGTAATAATCACGGACACGATACATCCAATCGTATTTTTCAAGTGATTTTCCGGTTCCCGTAAAATGATAAACTACTTGCCCTCTAAAATTTTCCTTTTGCACTTTAAACTTAACTTTGCCTGCATTTACCCATATAAAACCCCAATTATATACTACATCATAATATAATTCTTCGCCGTTTTGAAATGCTTGAATTACCGGTTTGCACTGTGCATCGGCAGGATAATACATACCTGATATTATCAGCACAATGAGTAATCGCTTAATAAAAAGATTATTTTTCCACTTTTCCAATTTTGTCTTCAATTGATTGTACTTTGGAAATTAAACGCTTATTTTTTCCTTTTTGTATATCAAAAGTTAATGTAGCGTAAATCCTTTTTGAATCATCTTTTAATAAATCGTATGATTTTTGAATTATATCAAGTGCTTCCGGCATTTCTTCCGTTTCAATAATTGTTCCCATAGGTGTAAGTTTGTATGGGATTCCGCTTTCGCGAATCATGGCTATTATTTTGCTTACATCTTTGCTGACACTGGTTCCTTTATCGGTAGGAAACATTGCAAACTCTAAAAGTACTGACATGGCTTTATGATTTTAGAAATATTTTATTCTTCTTTAATCTCCTTTTTCTAAGGATTTTATTAATGTTTTACCAATATCCCAATCAAGATTCATTTCCCAAGCTTCTTTCATCTCAAATTTTTTCGGAAAATAAAGTACTTTTTCAGGATGAATATGTTTTAGGTAATTTCCTGTATCCCATTTTCCATTACTGTTTTTATCAAAAATTACTTTTAAGCGATAAGTTCCCGGTATAATATAGTCAATTTTCATGCTTTTATCATCTTTTAGGTGATATTCTTTAAAAACTTCTTCATTTTCTTCTTTATCAATCTTCACTAATTGAATAATTACTTGTCCGTTATCAATTACATTTGCTACTCTTTGTTTTAAGAAGTTAGAATAAATAACGGGTTTTGTTTTGATAATTGTATCAATAGCTGTGCTATCAGCCGCAAGAGTATCAATAATAGTTTTTGAAAAATCAGGATAAATATTTTTGATATTCACATTCAGCAAAGCATAATAATCTTCTTTTTGCGTAGAAAAATCTTGTTGAAAAAACTGATTGTAATGATTTAAAAATCCTGTAAAAGCCATTGAATCTATTTTTATCCGGTATTTTGTGTCTTCTTTCCATTTTGTTGAAATACTGTATTTGCGCAATAAACTGCTGTCTCTATTTAATTTATATTCAAGAGGATAATAAATATGAACCGTTTGGGGTTTTATTTCTTCTTTTATTTGTTTATAAATTTCTTTCTTTTTTAACTCAATGGGTTTATTATTGGTAATTAATATGCTGTCTGAAAATTCTGAAACATTACCGTGCCTGTTTTTATCGGTATAGTTAATAATAAGTTTTAATGTATCTTTTTTACTGATGTTTTTATCTGTAATGCTAATTTCAACAGAATCTTTTGTTGCATTATATTTTAGTTTGCTCCGGTTAATTGCATTTGTATCAGCTATTTGTATATCTAATTTACCGGACAGGCTTTTATTAAAAACAAGATTTATCTTATCGGCTTCACTACGTTGGCAGGATGATAAATATTGTTGTTTTTCATGATATACCATAGTAACTGTGTCGGTATAAAAAATACTGTCGCCCTTAATATTAATATAGTCTAAGCTTTTTAAAGATAATTTTAATGTATCCTGCATCACTAATTCTTTATCGCGAATATATATTCTCAAACTGTCTTTCAATAAATTTTGTTGTAAGCGTAAACTCTTTGTTTTTTCAGGATAATTTAAGAGCTGTACATCAAGTTTATTTTGCATGGGCTTTTTAAAGCTTAATTCCATAAAATTATCTTTTCCTCTACTTTTTGATTTTAATTTTTGTGCTGTAAGCGCCAATTTTATTGTATCTTGCAGTTCTTCAATTTGATTAAGGAAAAAATCATTATCAAAATCAACCAATAATCTTAAGGTATCGGTTTTCATGATTTCATCATCGGTAATGGTAAAATAGTACGAAGTACTATCTGCCTGATTAACTTTTATGTACCAGTCTTTCTTTTGCCGGTTGCCGAATAATGTAAATTGTAATTCATTGACAATAGGCCGGCGAAATTGGATAAAAATATCTTTTTCAGAAACTCGTATTGCACGAAGAATTTTTTGTTCCTTGGTATCAATGGTATTGGTATCAATAATTTCAAAAAGATGTATTTTGGCTGTGTCGATATTTAATAGTGGTTCTGAAACTTCAAATTGTAAATTTTGTTTTAAATCTAATTTATTTTTCTCTAAATCAAATGTAAAATTTAGATACTCAATAGGTTTTATTGATGAGCTATCTTTGTTTTTTTCTTTTTTCCATGCATCTTTATCCTTTTTTTCTCTAAATTCAACCAAAACAGTATCGGTTTGTACAATGGGCATATCCAGCGAGTCAATCGTGGCAAAAGTAATTTCAAACTTTAAAGTATCAATATTTTGTACCAATGTATCGCTAAACCAGTAAATTATACTATCTTTTTCAGGATTAAATTCCAACAAATAGTTTTCTTTGGTCAAATTAAAGTTTAAAGGTTTCATTTGATATTTATTGCTTAAGGGTATATCAAATGTAAAGTTTACTTTTCCACGCTTTTCGCGTACATAACCCGATATTCTTTGTTTGTGTTTTATTTCAGGAAATAAGTACAAATAAATATTATTCGGATAAGTAAAATGCTGTTCGCTAATAATCACCATATCTCTTTGTAAAGTGTCGGCATAAGTAGTATCGTTAATATCATGTAAAATAGTACCGGCTTTTAGCGAGTCAACGTTTACAATTATTTCCCTTTGAGGTATAATAACTGAATCAAGAAAAGCACGCGCTTCGGTAGGGTTAAGCATTAAGTCGCCGTTCAAATCCTGAAAAGCAAATATTTTATAAGCACCACCTTGTATATTGGATATGGAAAAATTACCCGATGTATCTATTTTACTTAAATAATCAGGTCTGTATAAAAAGGGTACCGAATCTCCGGTTTCCCGATAAGCAAAAACGAGTGTATTTTCCGGCACTTTAAGATTTTCGGCATTTTTTAAACGACCGGAAATTGCAAAAGAGTCCACTACGCTTCCGGTTGAAAATATAAATTTAAAATTTTCCAGAACATTTTTTTCATTCAAATCTTTAATGGCATTACCAAAATAAAGTGTATAAGTTTCGGGTTTTTTGAGTGTATCTTTAATATCTACAATTAATGAATGCTTTTTCCAATGAATTTTTGGAAATTCTTTTAAAGGAGGAGAGCTAATGAATTCTTGATTTATATCTTCAATTACAAAATATTCATTAAAAGTAATTTTTATACGGTTTCCGGTAAAGCCGGTATCAGCCATTGGAGGCTCACTGTATAATAAAACAGGCGGAACAGTATCTTTATCGCCGCCCGAAATATTACCTACTTGTGCACAAGAATAAAATAATGCAAAAATAAAACTTATAAATAGTATATAAATTATTGATTTTGAAATACTCTGCATAAACTGTATCTTGAATAAAAGTTCAAAATTAAACAAAAAAGGGCTTTACCCAAAGTAAAACCCTTTTTGTGCGTTTTTTTGCCTATTAATAATCCTCAAATTCTCCGTGAAGAGCTTTCATTGTATTAATTTGATAAGATAGTGAGAGATATACCATTTTACTTTTTGCATACTTTGTTAAATCAGAAACTACATCATTACGGTTGGTTGCATTGGTAAATCCAAACGAATGGTTGAAGAAATCATCACTATAATATCTGAATTTAACATTTGTCCCTTCGGGAAATTGTATTCCTACAAAATAAGAGGGCATCCAGGTATTTATGTTATCGGGCCACCAGTATCTTGTTTTAACTTTAGCTCCGCTATGGTCAAGATTGGGCCACCATTTTTCTTTTGAATGAAAAGCCCATTCTATTTCAGCCCCACCGTATAAATAAAAATTGTTTTTAAACGAACCTAATTTTAAAGCAAGGGGTAAGCCTAATGTATAAGTTCTGCGAATAATTTTTGCATTGAAATATCCGGGATTTAGTGTATTGTAGTTTTCAGGAAGACGTTCGTCAGAAATTAAACCAATATTTCGCATTCCTATTCCACTAAAAATACCTATATTATCCGTTAAGTCCATATGGATTAATTGTTGAAAATGGAAAAATACGGTGAAACGTACCGGATTATCAATAATTTGTGCATCGGGATAATCATTCATAAATTTTTGTGTATATTCCAATTGTCCCCAAGAAAAAATAAATTCACCTCCGGAGGTTGTATATACATTGGTTTGGGCTTGTGTGGTATTGTAAATGCCTAATAATAGTATTAAGCTTAGGAAAAGGTAGGTTTTTTTCATAGTTTTCGAGTTTAGTCTATATGTTAATTTGATTTCTTAGAACAAATATACTTACTTTTTTCAAAGAAATAAGGATTTCACATAATGTGAAATCCTTACCGAATTAATTAGTGCCTGTCCATAAAGTCATTGAGTTGAAAATTTATCTTTTTGATGAATTTTAAATTTTCAAAAATCAGGTACTTTATAGATATGCACTAATTATTTTAGTTTTTAACTAAAACTCATACCCAATGCTAAAACCCACGTATTTGTTTTTTGGGTTATTATCGGCATCGTCATAGGCAGTAAACCCCAAACCTAAACGTACATCGAAAGTTAAGTTTCCTGAACTTAAAGGATAAGCCATACCAAAACCTAAAATACCGCCCATTTCAAAATCTTTGCTTCGGTCTTTCATATCAATTGAATTACCGCCAATTTCATCATTCATCTCAATTTCTGAATTAACTAAATACGAAACAAAGGGTCCTGCATTGATATTAAAGCGCAAAGCTGTGTGATCACTCTTACCCAATGAGTATTTTGCTAAAACAGGTAAGCTAATATAGTCATACTTAGCAGTATAAGTATCACTTTTGCTCCCTTTTTGTTCATAGTTCAGTTCTGTTTGCAGTTCAAATCCGTTTTGCCATTCCAATCTGCCGGTTAAGCCTGCGTGTAATCCGGCTCTGATTTGGTCATTATTGTAATAATCAGTTAATTCTGATTGTACGGCAAGGTTTGTACCTGCATTTACACCATAGTGAAACTCTTGTGCCATAGCACCTACTGTTAGCATTAAAGCTACTAATAAACTAATTGTTCTCATTTTCATTGTTTTCATTTTTTAAAATTTTTAATTGTTATATTTAATAATCATTTGATACTTTTTTATTGTTAGAAAGCTGTTGAGGGCTAAAGCCCACTAAATCAGCATAAATACATTCTCCCCGACTTAAAAGTCGGGGCTATTGATTGACTTGATATTCAGTATATTAAAAAAAATCAATAAACTTTATAAATTATTGTAAATCAACTGCTACTACTCTTTTGTAGTTTAAAACTTTCATTTTATAATTGCTTTTTGCTTCGGATAATTTATTTTCTTCTTCGAGTAAAGCCGCTTGTGCTTCCAGCATATCGGAGGTATTTACCACACCGGCTTTATAATTGTCCGAAACAATTTTTAAATGTTCTTTGGCTTGTTTAACAGATATTTCGGCAATTTTTATTTGCCGGTAGCTTTCATTTAAATCTTTATAAGCTTTTTCCATTTGTAAAAGCATCAATTCTGATTTTTCTTGTAATTCAGTTTGAGCTATTTCTTCTTTAATTTTGTGTTCTGAAAGTTTATGTGCTGCACCCCACCATCCGGAAATAGGTATAGATACCGTAGCAAAAGCAATTCCATATGAGTTTTGTTTATCAAATGCATCCAAATACAAGCCTTGAACGCCAAGGGATATTTGCGGTAAGTTTTCACCGAGGATCATTCGTTTTTTCAACTTTTCTGCTTTCAATGATTTTTGCAGCATATCGTATTCTTTTCGATTATATAAGGCTTGTTGATGATTTACATATACCGTTTCGGGAGTTTCAATCAGTGTGAGACTGTCGCTTAATTGAAAATTACCGGAGTATTCAATACCCATATGTTGACAAAATGCCATTTTTAAGATTTCAATACCGTTTTCTAAGCGATATTTTTTCACTTCAACGTCATTTAGTTTTAATTGAACTTTCAGTAAATCGCTTTTTTGTACTAAACCTGATTGATATGCTACTGAAACATCTTTATATAAACTTTGCAGCATTTGTAAATAAGCGTTTAAAGTTTGTTGTTTTTCTTGCAGCATAACAATTTGCCAATAGTAATTTTCGGTTTTTAATATTAACTCTTCTTTTTTTATTTCCAGTTGTTCTTCACTGACTTCCATACCAATTTTTGCCAGTTTATTTCCGTTGATTATTCTGCCCCCTGTAAAAATGGGTTGTATAGCGGTAAGGGCAGCTATATTTGTATAATCAAAAGTTTCAATCTGCATGCCCGGAAAATAAGCAAACTGTGTTGGTTGTAATAAGTTTAAAGGATTACCGTCATATACCGGCAAATTGGCTTCAGGAATTTCCTCTTTAATCATGTAATCACTTGCCCGCATAGCAAAGCCTTGTGCACTTATTTTTGGAAAATAATTGGTAAATGCCTCTTTTTTTACTTGTTCGGCTGCCTTTACTTCTAATTTCGCATGAAGTAATTGTTTATTATTTTGTAAAGTTAAACTCCTGCACGAATCAAGACTTAATTCTTGTGCAAAAAGCATATAAGGCATTAAAAATAAGATTATTATAATTGATATTTTTTTCATTTTCTGAATTTTTTACAATGTTTTTTGATTTTTGTTAAGCGGTCATCAATTTTTAATCAAACATTTTTGCATACAAAACAGGCAATACGTAAAGCGTAAGCACCATTGAAATTATTAAACCAAAGCAAATAACCGTACCCAAAGGACCCCAAAGTGGCGAACCACTGATAATCATAGGAATGACTCCCACGGCAGCAGCAGCCGATGTTAAAAAAATAGGACGCATACGCCTTTTTCCTGCTGCTTTTGCAGCTTCGCTTACCGATAAGCCTTCTTTTTCTGATAATTGGATGGCGTAATCGATTAAAATAATACCGTTACGCACCACAATACCTGCTAAACTTATTACTCCAAGAAAAGCAGTTATTCCAAAAGGATATCCTGTAAGGTAAAGACCCAAAGATGCACCTAACAAGCTCAAAGGCATGGTAAGCATTATTAAAATTGCTTTCTTTATTTCTTTAAATTGAAATACTAAAATTAAAAATATCAATACAATACTTGTCAAGAGGGCATATCCCATAGGGATATAATTTTCAATGGAGTGTTCATATTCGCCACCATAAGTAAGGCTTACACCTTTAGGTAAATTAATTTTATTAATTAAGGGTCTTGCTTTGTTTAATACATCGTTTGCAATTACTGTTCTTCCCACATCGGCAATTACACTTACGGTACGTACTCCGTTACGGCGAACAATCTGCCCTTCTTGCCACTCGGGATATAATTGCGCTATGGCGCGTAAAGGGATTGCTGAAAATGTGGCGGGAGAGGTAATATACATATTTTTTAAATCCTCGATGCTGTTTTTTTCATCTTTTTCGCCGGTAAGTACTACATCTACCGGGTAATCGCCTTCCCAAACGGTGGTTAAGGGCAATCCTTTCAGATAAATAGCCAAACTTGTAGAGACAATACTTTTGTTAAAACCCAAGCGGTTGGCTTTATCTTTATCCATTTTTACAGAAATTGTTTGACGTTTTTCTTTCCAATCGTTTCGTACCCATTCGGTACCTTCGGTATTTTCTAAGATATCTTCTACCTGATAAGCAACGGTTTTTAGTTTTTCAATATCATCGCCTGAGATGCGTATTTCAATGGGCGGTGTAGATTGCATATCTAATTGTTTCCATTTTATATGTGCCTCGGGGAAAGCATCTTTGTATCGCCTGTTAAATTCATCTAAAACTTCAATAGTTGCTTCGTCCGAAATGGTATTTACAATCATTTGTCCGTAGTTTTTTGCCGGAATATTAGGGGCATAAACCGTATGAAAACGCGGAGAACTTGTTCCTACAAAACTTGTTACATTCACTACACGCTTATCTTGCAAAAGAGCCGTTTCCAAAGAATCCATCACCGATGCCGTATTGTCTAAGGTATATCCTTCGGGTAAATATATTTCTACGGCAAACTGATTGCGTTCTACTTTTGGGAAAAGCTGTTGTTTTACTTGTGTAAAGAAATAAATGCCTAAAACAATTGATAAAATACCCACCCATATTGTTAAGCTTTGTTTGTGAAAAGCTTTATCTAAACTTTTATTAAAGAAATTTTGCAATACATCTAACAAATTAAATTTAGTTTCTTTTGATTTTTTTGTTTTTAAACCTTTTTTAATAAAAGTATAGGAGATGACGGGAACCAAAAAACCTGCAACCAGCAAGGAAGCAAACAATGCCATTCCTATTGCAACAGGAAATGTTTCGGTAAAGTCACCTACGGTGCCGTGCATATAGAGTGCTGTGGGAAAATAAGCGGAAAAAATTGCCAAAGTGGCTACAAAAACAGGTAAAAACAATTCTGAAACACTTTTCCAAGCAGCATTCCAAGCTGTTTCTCCTTCATCGAGTTTTTCAATATGATTGTCAATAATCACTATGGAATTATCAACAATCATCCCCAATGTTACAATCAATGCAGCTAAGGAAACAGTATGCAGCTCAACTCCCCAAAGATATAATCCCGATAAGGTCATTAACACGGAAATAGGAATAGTTACAGCAGCTACACCGGCAACTCTAAAAGGTAAAAGTAGCATAATCACTATAATTACCGCTATAATGGCAATGGCAAATTCTTGCAAAAAATGACTGATTGCTTTGTCCACTACTTGTGGAGCATTTGAAATTTTGCTTATGGTAATATCAGGATGTTTTGCTGAAAATTTATCCAATACTTTATCTACTTCTTTTCCAAAATCCACGATATTATTACCGTTTTGCATTTCTAAAGATAAAACCACTGCTTTATCTCTGTTGTATTTTATATAGCGGTCAAAATCTTTATACTTACGTTCAATTTGAGCTACATCTTTTAAACGGATAATATCACCGTGCGGATCGGCATAGATAATTTGTTGTTTTAAATCATCGATATTTTCAAAGCGCGGAGGCAGATGTACCGGCAAAATCAGTTCGCCATTATCCAAATCGCCGGCATAATTAACCATTCCGTCAGAGCGGAAAGCGGTAAACAAACTTAAAGACTTGATATTGTATTGGTTTAATTTTTCTTGTTGTACGTGTACTGCATATTCTTCATGCTGAATGCCGTAATGCTTAATTTTAGAAACCGATTCGATTTTACGAATATCGGCTTCCAAATCGTCTAAAGCATTTTTCAGGTCTTTATATGTTTTGTCTTTTGCCGATAAAGAAATCAATACTGCCGAAGTGTTTCCAAAGTCATTATCGCCTTTAAGCATTAATACACCAGCCGGAAGTGTTGGTTTTAACTCGTTTAATCCGTGTTTTAATTTTGACCAAAACTTATCCGAGTCTTTAATTTTATCGTTCAGTTCAACGAACATAATCATTACCCCTTCTTTTGATATCGAATAGGTTTTGGCTTTATTTACCTCTTCGTATCCAAAAATAAAATTTTCAACTTTACGGGTCAATTGGTCTTCTACTTCCGCCGCACTTGCACCGGGATAAATTCCGATAACCAGTCCTTGACGAATGGTAAATTCAGGAAATTCTTGTCGCGGCATCTTAATAAGTGCATACACACCAAAAATCAGTAAAATACTTGTCAGCAAAAAGGCTATTTGCGGATGCTTCATTACCGACTCATATATATTTATTTTTCTTTTTTCCATTTTATCAGATTTAAATTTTAGACACACCTATTGCTGTCTGAAAAATATAATTAACAGATAATCAATGCATTAATATTATAGCTTATAGTTTTTTTATTGTGTAAGAATTGATTTTTTGTTGTCCTGAAACCACAATTAAATCTCCTTGTTTTAAACCTTCCAATATTTCCACTTTGTTATTTGCGTAAGCACCGGTTTTAACCGGTTGTTTTACTATAGTATTGTTATCTTTGATAAGGTAAACAAAAGTTTTTCCTTTGTCGTCCACACTTACTGATTTTGTAGCTATTAAAATCTTTTGTTTTTGTTTGCCTGCATCAATTTTGACATCACATACCATACCCGGTTTCAATAATAAATCCGGATTGTTTACTAATATTTTAACATCATAAGTACGAGAAAATGTATTTGCTACAATTCCTATTTGTTTAATAGTCCCTGTAAATTCTTTGTTGTTTAAAGCACTAACGGTAATTTGAGCATTCATATCTTTCTTTAATATACCGATTTCATTTTCAGGAACAGGGATTTTTATATACACTTTTTGTATTTCAACCAGCTCAAAAGGCACATTGGCACGCAAAGCAGACATACCTATTTCTACATTGCGTTTTCCAATGTATCCGCTTACCGGTGCACGTAGCTCACACTTTTGCAAGTTTGATTTGGATATTTGTGCCATTGACTGTGCTTGTTTTAAATTTGTGAGTATTTCCACCCACTTTATTTCCGGCAAACTGCCTTGATCGTGTACTGTTTTAAGGCGCTTGTAAGCGTCTTGTGCTTGCTCTTCTTTTGCTTTAGCTATTTGATAAGAATTTTGTGCATCACTTTTGTCTAATGAAGCTAATAATTGATTTTTTTTCACGTACTGCCCTTCATCAGCATAAATTTGGGCAACTGTTCCATTGGTTTGAAAACTTACCGGAATGCTTTTCCATGCTTCTATTGTGCCACTGTATTTTAGCACTAATTTATTAGCAGCCGTTTTCACTTTTTGTGTTTCCAATTTAAGCTGCTCCGGTTTTAATGAACTTTCGTAATTTTTTGAATTTTTTGAACATGAAACCAATAATAAAGCACTCATTAAATAATAAACTGTTTTTTTCATCTTTATTAAATTTGTATTTTTAGACTATTTTAGTTATTAGGTCGATTATAGTGTAAAAAAATACTTTCACTCAATTAAGCCGACAGAATTAATTCTGCCGGCTCTCACTTTAACAACCTATTAATTATGAAACTACTATTAACCAAATATTAGAATTTAGTCTATTAGACTAATTAAGTATTTTAGTCGAATTATTTATAAAAAAATATTATTTTTTTGCCAAGCCCTTAAATATTAAATCAATAATTTTATTAATTCTTTGCTCATTTACTCGTTCGCTGTTTTTATCAAAAATAAGGTGATACTCCAAGCCTTTTAATACCACAGCCAATGATTCTGCTGCCATATCAATATCTTCCAGCTCAATAACATTATTTTTGATTCCTTCCAGAAAAATCATTTTAATGATATTTACTTGTTCTGCATCGTATTTTGAACGAATATTTTCAATAAAATCAAAATGCTCCAGAGCCTCATCTCTAAGTGCACTGTAAAAGTTTACCAAACTATCAAAAGAACTCAGGCGCGTGATGACATAGTTTTTCATTTTTTTCAAGGCATCACCTTTAATGCTAATCGACTCAATGAGCTTCATACGTAAAATTTGGGCTTCTTTCTCAATTACATCCCTGAAAATTTCTTCTTTACTTTTGTAGTAATAGTAAAAAGTACTTTTTCCTTTACCTGCTGATTTAGCTAAATCATCGACTGTTGTTTTTTGATAACCGTAGCGTGCAAATATTCCACTGGCTGCTGATAACAACATCTTTCTTACATCATCTTGTATGTCATATTTAGCACACATTAAACTTTTCGACCAATTTTGATTTTCGGTGCAAAGATAGATATAATTTTTAATTGTCCAAATAAAATTTAATTTTTTTTATGATTTAAGAAAACAATTAAATTTTAAACACGCACACCTATAACTAAAATATCATCAATCTGTCGGTACTTTTCACCTTTTTCATTAGTGTAGGACTGCCATTGGGTAAGAAAATCATCTAAAATTTTCTTTTGTTCGTCCATTGATTTTTCATAATTATTTAGAAGTAACTCTTTAAATCGTTTGGTCATTAATTTAGAGCCTTTTGGACCTCCGAATTGATCTACAAAGCCATCGGAAAAGATGTAAAAACTATCACCTTTTTGGAGTTGGACAATATGCTTTGTAAAGCTTTCTTTTTCACGAATATAAATACCTATTGGCATACGGTCTGCATCATATTTTATAAGCTCTCCCTTGCGAATTAGGTATAAGGAATTAAAAGCACCTGAATATTCCATTTGCATATTTTCATAGTCAATAATACAAAGTGCTATATCCATTCCATCTTTAGCTTCATTTTCTTTACCCGTTTGGCGTAATGATTTTTTTACGTTTGCACGTAATTCATTTGATATTTTATGAGCTTCCAGATCCTCGATTTTATTTACAATTTCATTTAAAAAAGATATGCCCAACATACTCATAAAAGCACCGGGAACACCATGTCCTGTACAGTCTGCTGCTACTAATATGGCTTTACCATCGTGTTTTGTTGCCCAATAAAAATCACCGCTTACAATATCGCGCGGCTTGAATAACACAAAATGCTCGGGCAATAATTCGTGCAAAAATTCTTTGGGTGGCATAAGTGCTTCTTGAATGCGACGTGCATAAAAAATGCTGTCCATAATATTTTTATGCAATTCTGCAATTTTATCATGTTGTGCTTTAATTTCACGTGTACGTTCAGCAACCAGAAGTTCCAAACGTATTTTTTCTTCTTTTAAACGTTTGGTATTGTATTTTACAATTAGCCATATAAGTAAAAATGCACTTACTGCATATGATATATAAGCCCATGGGGTTCTGTACCATGGAGGTAAAATTGTAAACTTATAATTTGCAATTTCGCTTTCTGTTTGGTAAATATTTTTTGCTCTAACTTGAAATGTGTAATCGCCTTCATGTATATTTGTGTAGGTAAACTTATGCTCGGTGGTCCATTTTGACCATTGATTGTTAAATCCAAGTAAACGGTAACTGTATTGAGTTTTTTCTTCTTGTTCATAAAATCCGGCAGCATATTCAAAGGTCATTTGATTATGTTTAAATGCTAAAACAGGAACTTCTTGTTCTGATTGTATGTAAAAAACACTATCTCCGGTATAATTACCTGCAAACAACAAAGAATCGTTTGCGCCGGTGGTAACTTTACTTATAACGGTATAAAATTTTAATGAGTAATTTTTTTCTTTTTTCTTATTGAGTTTAAAAAAACCTTTTGCATTAGCTACCCATAAATAATTTTTTTCTGTAAATAATACATACGGAACTTTTGGAGGAAGAATATTATATGGATTTTGCTCTTTTATAAACTTCTCTGAATCGTTTTTTTTTAATTTAATAATTCCTTGCCATTTACTTTGGCTTAAATCATTAGAATATGCTCCTAACCAGATAGCTTCGTTGTCTTCACTAATATTAAATATGCCATAATTTCCCATTGTAAATTCAGTACCTAATTTTTTGTAAGGCTCGGCATAATTTGTTTCTTTATTAATTTTAAACAAACCTTTATAGGCGGCAACAATTAAATCATTATTTACATTAAAAATTTTAAATTGTGAACCTTCTATGGGTAAACCTCTGGCTGAGTCAATAATAATTATAGAATCTAATGGGTTTTTTAATTTAATAATACCCCCAACTTCACTACCCAAATATATTTCAGATTGATTATCTTCGTAGATATCAATTATCGAATTTTTTATATAAGGGTTTTTTTCTTTAAGTGTCCAGTTTTCAGTATCATATTCAGCATAAGCAAATCCATTAAGATAGCCTATATAAACCAAATTGGGATTTATTTGAGATTGTTTTAATTTTTGAACAATTCCTGAATTATCAATCATTTTTGCTTGTTCGCCGGTAATTTCAAAAACAGCACCTTCTGCTGCCGCTAACAGTTTATCGGAACTTTCACCGTGAAATATTTCTAAATCCCGAACACGAATATCTAGACCCTGTATTTTTTTAAAGGCTGCGTAGCCTTCATTATTTACATCATAAAAATAAATACCATTATTAGTTGCTGCATAGAAGTAATTATTAAAACGAATTACATCATAAACAATTCCTTGTAGTCCTGTTGATGGTAACCATTGTCTGATGGGGCTGGCAAGATTAATATTTCCAATTTCTTTATTACTTGTAAACCACAATAAACCTTCCTTATCATCATAATTTATTGAAAGTATTGTAGCGTGTGGTAAACAATTATTTTGAGTATAATGATTGATAATATCTCCTTGGTCATTAAAAATAATGATACCATTTGCTAATGTATAAATTGCATATAAATTTTTTGCTATGGAAACTCCTCCGTATATATAGCTGTTAATCAATGTTTCATTAACATCCCAATCCATTAAGTTAAAAGGTGTTTCTTTATTTCCCGGCTCATATATATAAATACCGGTTTCGCGGGTTACTATAAGTAATGCATCGTCTTTATAAGGAAGCATTACGTAAATTTTTTGATTTGCAAAAAGCTCACTTCCTTTGATAAAAACTAAGCTGTCATTTTTATCGATATACAAGCCTTTATCAGCTTCGCGAACATAAAAATTATTATTTACCTTAAAAGACCAATGAAAATAACTTTTAGGCGTAAATATTTTCATGTTTTTTTTAATCTCGTCCGGCGATTTAATATTAATGGGTAGTTTATATTTAAAAATATTTTCGTATGCCTGAAAGTAAATATAATTTCCAACAATATTTACATTCCAAACATTATTGAAGCCAAGTGTATCTACTGCTGATGCTTTTGAAATTGAAAAATATTTTAAGTTTCCTATAGAGTCAGGTAAAATCATTCCAAAATCATTTGCTGCACCATAATATACTCTTCCTTTATCATCAACTTCTAATGAACGTATATACGGACTGTATGGATTTTCAAATAGTTTCCAATTAGTACCGTTATATTGTAACAATCCGTAATTATTGGCAAAATACATAATGCCTTTATTATCTCTAACAATTGCCCAGTTTTCGCCATGTGCCTCATATTGGTCAGTTGTATATATCTGAACTAAGGGTAAGCCGTCTTTATTAATTTGTGATTTAATAAAAAGCGGAAATAAAAATAGTGTAAAGAACAGATAAAATTTGTTCATCATTATAATTTTTTGTTATATAATAGCTACAAAAAGTATGCTATTTATTTTAATCCATAAAGATAATGGAATAAGTTTTAAGAATAATCCTTTTTTGATAAAAAAATAGTGTTTTTTGATATTTCAATCTGATTTATTGTTGGGAAAAGCATTTATTTTTATGGAAAAAGTCGCTAAGTTTAAAAAAACTTAACGACTTTAAAATTACTGATTGAGTACAATATCTACTTAGGGTTTGTCTCTACAGTCCGATTTCTGCGTTGTTGCACAAGATGCAAATCTTCGAGCACATTAGTATACTGTGGCTTGCATTTTTTTAGGTCTTGAACTCGAACTTTATAAATCTTTTAACTTTATGGACAGACACTACCTCGCAGTTTCTGCTTTGTTCTTTAATTGTTCGTTTTCCGGCAGTATTTGTTTGAGCATATTTTTTAAAACCTCTACCTCTGATTTTAAATCTTGTATGTCAGAAACTTGGACTTTTAAGTCTTTATTTTGGTTTTCAAGTTCAGCCAGTTTATTTGTAAGCTTTTCAATTTGTTTTTGCTGTTCTTTTATGGCTTCAACAAGTAGTGCTGTAATAGGCGCATATTGCATGGAGTAGTATTTTCCGTTTTTGTTTACAACTTCGGGAAGTATTTTTTCTACATCCTGAGCAATAAATCCAATTTGAGCTTTATTTCCTCTTGTTTTTTTATCTTTCCAATAAAAATTAACACCATTAAGAGCTTTTACTTTATTTAAAGGGTCGGGAATAGACGTAATATTTGTTTTTAATCTTCGATCACTACTGGCATTCCAATTACCTGTTCCTCCGGCAGAGCCGTTTACATAAAAAGTGTAACTGTTTGTATTTGTTGTATTAATGGCTATACGTTTATTATCAAACTCGCCATAGATTAGTGGGATACCACTACCTGAGTTTATGTATAATTTATTACTTCCTGTTATATTATACCCCGCATTATAACCTATTAAAATATTATTATTTCCAAGGTCATTTCCATTGCGGGCACCTGCTTTATATCCTAATAAAACATTGTATTGACCAATATTTTCATTAGAACTCCAGTTGTCAGTCGCACCTGCTTTAAAGCCTAAAAAAGTATTGTAATTTCCTGTGGTACCATTTCTCCAATCTGATTGAGAGCCAATTAAAGTATTTTGACTGCTGTTTTCTCTGCTAGCCCATCCTGTTAATGTTCCCATAAAGCAATTATCAGTGCCTGAAACAGTATTTTTTCCAGCACTACTTCCTATAAAAGTATTCATTCTGCCTGTTGTTTTAAGACCGGCTGTTTCTCCGATAAAAACCTGTTGAATTCCTGAAACATTTGCTCTACCGGCTTGGTATCCAATATATACATTATAATTGGTATTGTTATTATATCCACTTTCAGCCCCAATAGCAACATTTTGGAAACCCAATACATTATTATATCCACTTAAATTACCGATAAAAACATTATTGTCTGCTTCAAAGTTGTTGCTCTCTGCTTGTGATGAATTATTGTACCCTGCTCTAGTTCCAATAAAAATATTGTTTTCGCCATATGTATTAAAATATCCGGTTTGGTAGCCTAAGAAAATATTATCAGAGCATATTGTATTATTAGAACCGGCTTCATATCCAATTAAAACATTACGAATACCAGTAGTTTTACTTCCAATATTATGTCCAATAAAATAATTATCTTTTCTTAGATACATAAAATTTTGCCTGCCGATGGTAGCACCCAGCTTACCTACCGCAAATCCTGCATTACTATTCTCATTTATGTAAACTCTGGTGCTATCCGGAGTTACTTCCAAAAAATTAATGGTATCGCCGGCAGCTTTTCCGGTGCTGAGTGAGCCAACAGTAAATCCTCCACCTGCAGCTTTTAAAGTATTATCAATATAAACATTTACATTTCCCGGACTAACCGAAAAAATATCACCACCTACTGCTTTTCCGGTGCTGAGACTACCCACGGTAAAACCTCCGCCGGCAGCTTTTAATTTGCTATCAATAAAAATTTTTACACCTCCCGGATAAACTGCAAATACGGTTTGTCCCGCATCATTCTTAATTTCAAAAATTGGCGTGTTGGGATCGGATTTTAAACTTTCTGCGTCTTCCTTATTCTGCGAATAAGCAATGAATGTGCTACTTAAAAAAAGAAGCACAAAAATAAAGTGTAGTGTTGCTTTCATGACATTAGTTTTTAAAGATTTTTTTACTAATTGTTTGTTTGTCGGAATATACTTTAACAATATAATAATTAGGGCGGGCATTGAAATTTAATTCATTGACCGTATTCTGTGATAAATCTTTACTATAAATTAATTGTCCTGATAAATTATAAATCTCTGCCCTTTCTAATTTAACAGCATCTGAGCGTATAATAATATTGTTTCCTTCAACTGTAATTTTTACATCATCCGGCAAAAGTTCATCTTCAACAGATAGGACTTTTTTTTCACCAGCCGTAAAGTCTGAAAAACTATTAATAGTACCGCTAAATGTATTCATAGCAGCCTGATTGAGGACAGTCCATTGGTTACCGTCCCATTTTGCTCCCCAAAGATTTGATTCTGAGCCAACTATGTCTTCATTACTATAAGTAAAAGTTGCGGTACAAGAAAAATCGGAGAGTCCGCTTCCGCTAAGGGTCCAATATTTATTTAAATAATCATTAACACTTGTGTTTTCCGGATGTTTTTCATTTTTTAAATTCACCCCCACTACTGCATTGGTAAATGTTCCTGAGCTAAAGGTTAGGCTAACCGGAGAGTAATCTGTAAGATTAGAAGTATCGCCAACAGGAAATAAGTAGGTTCCCGAGCCGGCAATTTCTCTTTTAAGTTGTCCTGAACCATCAGCAATAAGCATTACATTTGGCGAAAAACTACCGGAAAGGCTTGCATTACTTCCAATAGTAACATTACTGTTTAATAAATTAACGGTACCGGCAATTAAATCAAGATTTCCTGTTACCATAATATCGGTGGACAAACGAATTCCTGCCGAATTATTAATTGAAAGATTGTTAAATTCAATAGGTGCCGTACCACCAATTTCATGTTCGGTATTTCCTGAAAAGGCAAATGTTCCTAAGAGCAGCGCATTAGGTGAATTATTAATCAAATCTGCATTAATATCCACTGTTCCTGCTACGGCAAGATTAAATTCGGCAGCATCCGAAACAATAACTTGCTGAGCATTTATTGTAGGACATAAAAAAAGTATGCCCTGCAATAATAAACTGTATTTGAATAATCGCTTTATCATGATAATAAAAGTTTGTTATTATAAAATTTATTGAGCCGATTCTGTTTTATCCTGTAAATTCTGTCCGGCAATGTCACGAACTAATTTTTTGAGCTCGGTAAGTTCCGCTCTTAATTCATCAATCTCAGATGTTTTTTGAGTAAGTTTCTGATTTTCTAATTTTAAGGCTTCAATTTGCTTTTGTTGTTCTTTTACGGCTTCGATTAATACAGCGGTAAGTTTATCATAAGTAACTGCTTTATATCCGTCATCATCAGTTTTAACCAATTCCGGTAAAACTTTTTCTACTTCTTGGGCAATAACTCCAATTTGCTTGTCTTTTGTAAAGCCTCTGTTTTTGAATTCATCAACTTTCCAATCGTAATAAACTCCTCTGATACTAAGTATTTTATTTAAAGCACCATTGATTGTTATGATGTTTTTTTTGAAGCGAATATCCGATGGTGCAGGAAAGTTTGCAGCATTAACATTACCCGTAACATTGAGATTACCAGAAAAATATCCATCTCCTTCAACAGAAAGCTCATAAGAACTCACATTGCTTGTTGTTCCAATAGCAAGATTACCTTCAAAAAAGTTATAGCCGGTTGAAGTTCCTTTTGTAGAATATACACCCCAACCATTATTGGCCCCATCAACACCTAATGATGCATTTGTATATGCTTCCCTATTTATTCCTAAATTTTGAGCAACACTAACATCAGCACCAAACCTTAATTTTTGGTTAACAAAATCGCCTATAATAAGAGGATTAATTGTATCAGATGAATTATCAATAATTAATATATTAGACCTTTGCAGACTCCACCCTGCACCGGGTCCTATTAAAATATTATTTGAGCCGGGAGCACTATATCCTGAAAACTTTCCAATAAATATGTTATTATCTCCTGTTCCTACTCTACCGGCACCTGTACCAATATAAACATTGCCTGCACCGGCAGCACTATAATACCCGGCTTCGGCTCCTAAATAGGTATTATCATCACCTGTGCTGCTTGCTCCTGAACTGTATCCTAAAAATGCACGGTTATTACCGCTTGCACCTCCTGCACCACTATTGTATCCGATACAAGTGTTATAACCAATGGTTTGCACTTCTCGTCCTGCTTGATAACCTAAAAAAGTACTGAAACTACCCGTGGTATTCTTAACTCCGGCATTGGTTCCTACAAATGTATTAAAGTTACCTGATGTATTTGAATAGCCGCAATTATCTCCTATAAAAATATTTCGGCTACCGGAAGTATTTGAGTAACCGGTCTGAAATCCTAAAAAAGTATTACTTGTTCCATTTGTATTAGAAAATCCACTTTCATAGCCTAAAAAAAGATTGTACAAACCTGTTGTTTTTTCGCCACTTTTTTGCCCGATGAAATAATTATCTTTTTTTAAGTGCATAAAGTTTTGAATCCCAACTGTTGTACCAATCCTACCAACAGCAAAGCCAGCTGTACTTTTTTCATCAATATATACTCTGGTACTATCAGGACTCACAGTAAGATAGTTCTCTGCAATGCCCAATGCTTTTTTACCAGTGCTTAAACTTCCAACAGTAAAACCGCCACCGGCTGCTTTTAAAGTTGATGAAGTGTCAATATAGATATTAACATTTCCGGGACTAACAGATAAAATATCACCGCCTGCCGCTTTACCGGTACTTAAACTTCCAACGGTAAAACCGCCGCCGGCTGCTTTTAATTTACTATCTACAAAAATTTTTACTCCGCCCGGATAGACTGCAAAAACTGTTTGACCTAAATCGTTTTTAATTTCAAAAATTGGAACGTTTGGATCTGACTTTGTTGATTTTTCTTTTTGTGCAAAAATATTTGCCGCAAAAACAAAAATAAAAATAAACATTAAAAAACTCTTTGTTGTTCTCATAACTTAACTTTCTTTAAATTAATAGATTGATTAGTTTGCTGCTTTTTTAATTATGATAAATTATTTAATAATCAATTATTTAGGTTTAGGTTTTAGCTGTTCTCTGTTCTTTTTTGATGCAAATTAAGGATTATCTAAACATCAAAGGTGTCTTTATTGATTAAATATCTAATCTAATTGATAAGGTATTGATAATTACTTGATAAGTTGAAGTAATCGCTTAAATCTGCAAACTATTAATTTAGCATTCGCAAGTTATGATAAGTACAGCTTGTAGATGTAAATAACGAGCCGGATAAAGAAGAAAAGACTTAATTGTAATAATAACCTAATTTATTATAAGGAGAATAATCTACCAACTATCTTCATGAAAGGGCAAGAACAAATATTCAATAAGCAACACTCAATAAATAATAATTACGCATAAAAAATAATTGTTTAGTATTGAGTGTTGAATATTAAATGTGTCTGTTAAATTAATGACGGAAATTTCAATTTTTAAATCTGCTTACTATCTTTGATATTGCTCTGATAAAAATGTAATCGTTCAATTTAATTTAAAGATATTGCATTTAATAATTCATTTTTATAATCACCGGTATATTGCCAAAACATAATTCCTAAAAGTTGATTTTCTTTAACATAATCGCATTTTGCTTTTATAGATTGCGGATTTTCATAAGTTATAAATACACTGTCAATTAGATTCCACAAATAGGGAGCTTGTGCAGTGGTATCAAAATATGAAATATAGTTGTTTTTATTAATATAGTTTTCAACCAAATCTTTGTAAGAGAACTCTAAACCGCTTTTAGCAGGTTGATATAAGCCATTGTTATCGGGATTTACCCCTGTCCACCCACGACCATAAAAAGCTGCACCTATTACTATTTTGTTTGTAGGTACATCATTTAGTAAATAAGAATCTACAGCTTTCTTTACAGAAATTTTATCATTAATTGTATCTTGTATATACAAATTTGTGTGGTGGGCTGTTTCTTTATTCCAGCCACCGGTAAAATCATAGGTCATTAAATTAATAAAATCAAGGTATTGAATTATTTTTTTTAGTTCAACATTTGCTACATAATCAGGAAATGCGCCGGCTGCTATTGTCAGTAAATACTTTTTCTTGTTTTTTTCAGTATTATTGTCCAAAGCTTGTCTTAATTCTTTTAGCAATGCCGTAAAATTTGTTTTATCTTCGGGTCGGTGTTTGTTATTGTTTCCCGGTAATGCCGGATATTCCCAGTCTAAATCAATTCCATCAAGCCGGTATTTGTTGATGAATTTGATACAGCTTTTAATGAAAATGCTACGGCTGCTATCTGTTAAAGCCATATCGGAAAAATTACCCGACCAAGCCCAGCCGCCAACTGAAATTAAGATTTTTAAGTCCGGATTTTTTGTTTTTAAAGTATTTAATTTTATAAAATTTAGCGAATCATATTTTGAGCCTTCTGTAATTTTTCCATCTAGAATATTAGCAAATGCATAATTTATGTGAGTAAGTTTTTGAGCCTGAATACCTGTTTCGTCAATTAGGGTATCTGCCGAGTGGTAATAAGCAATTACAGCATATTCATCTTTACGGTTATTATTATCGGCTGTATTGCATGCCGTTAAAATTGTGGAAAATAGAAGTAAAAATATAAATATTTTCATAATTTATTTTTTAGATTAAATTCCTGCACCATTCTCAAAACTCATGTCCCTAACAGCAGATTGCAATATTTTTGAATCGGGAGCAACATTTTTAGTAACCCAAACATTTCCACCAATAACTGAATTTTTACCTATGGTAATTCTTCCAAGTATTGTAGCTTGTGCATATATTACCACATTATTTTCAACAATCGGGTGGCGAGGAATACCTTTTATCGGATTTCCGTTTTTATCGCAAGGAAAACTTTTGGCTCCAAGAGTAACTCCTTGATATAGTTTAACATTGTTACCAATAATACAAGTTTCACCAATCACAATACCGGTTCCGTGATCCATTGTAAAGGAATGTCCGATTTCTGCGCCGGGATTTATGTCAATACCTGTTTCAGAGTGAGCCATTTCAGTTAAAATACGTGGAATGAGCGGTACATTTAATCGTAATAGTGCATTAGCTATACGGTAATTAGTTGTGGCTTTTAAGCCCGGATAACTATAAATAATCGCACCGTATGAATTTGCAGCAGGGTCGCCGTTATAGGTTGATTTTACATCAGAAATCAGGAGTTCTCTGATTGTAGGCAAATGTTTAAAAAACTGTGCTGTGATTTTTTGTGCGGTAATTTCATTCAACTCACAATTTGCATTTTCGCTTTCTAATTGTGCAAAACAAATTCCGCGTGCAATTTGTTCGGAGAGTAAATGAAAGGTACGATCAATATTCACACCTATATAATAAGGTAAATTTTGTGCGGTAATTCTTGATTTTCCAAAATATCCCGGAAAAATAATACTCCTAAGGTTTTCACTAATTTCGTGTAAAGCATCTATTGAAGGCATACTGCGTCCGTGTTTTGGTGCATATACCATTGTTTCAGAGGAGAAATCAGAAAGAGCACGAACTGCATCGGCTAATATTTTTGTAGTTTCTTCGTTTTTCATTTTGGTTATTCTTATATAGATTTTATGTTTATTCGTTAAAATTATATCTAAGCTTAAATTTTTTACTTTCTATGTTAATTTAGATTAAATAAAAATAGCAATGCAAATATAGCTTATAATTCATTAAATAAAATGATAGATGTCATGTAATTTCCAGTAAAGTAAAATTTAAACTGTATCCATAAAAGTTTGTTCTACTTTATTGAATAACACAATACCTATTGCCAGAACGATAATCGTAAATATAAAACTATAAGTCAGATGCATCCAATTAACAGTTCCTGCACCGAGTAGTGCAAAACGAAAAGTTTCAATAATCGGTGTAAGCGGATTAGCCAATACAAACAGCCGGTATTTTTCAGGTATTTCGGATAGCGGATAGATTATGGGCGTAGCATACATCCATAACTGAACTCCAAAACTTACCAGATTTGTCAAATCTCTGTATTTTGTTGTTAATGAGGATATCATAATGCCAAATCCCAAACCTAAACCGGCCATCAGTACAATTAAAAGCGGTAAAAGAAGAACATATATATTGGTATGAAAGTTAGCACCGATTATTCGATAATACAGCATAAATGCCAAAAGAAGAAAAAATTGTATGGTAAATTGAATAAGGTTTGATATTACTATTGAAATAGGTAATGTTAAGCGCGGGAAATATACTTTCCCGAAAATTCCTGCATTGGCAACAAAAGTATTGGAGGTAGAATTAAGACATGCAGAAAAATAAGTCCAGCCAACAATTCCCGACATATAAAACAAAATTTGGGGTAATCCATCTGTAGATATTTTGGCTATATTTCCAAAAACAATCGTGTACATAACCGTTGTAAACAATGGCTGAATGAGAAACCACAAAGGACCTAAAATTGTTTGCTTATAGCGTGCTACAAAATCTCTGCGAACAAATAGTTTGATTAAATCGCGATAAGACCAAATTTCTTGTAAATTAACATCGAACAAGTGCCTTTTGGGACGAATAATCATTGACCAGTTTTCGGTGCTGTTTCCTAATTTTTCTTCTTTGTTCATAAATCAAAATTATTGTGACAAATATATTAATTCTTTTGTGGATTTTTATTTTAAGATATCCTTAAACTGATAAATGTTGTATTTTTGTATAAAAAAAAATGAATACTTTTTATAAAGTCCTTTAAATAAATCTTAAATTATTACGTTTGTAATGCAATAACAAAAAGAGGTGTCTGAAACAGTAATCAAGCTTGAAAATATAGGTAAGCAATACCGTTTGGGTACGGTTGGCAGCCAAACGCTGCGCGGCGATTTGCAACGTTGGTGGTATCGTGTGCGGGGCAAAGAAGACCCTGCCCTGAAAATAGGTTCTACAAATGCATTAAATACCGTTGAAGGTGAATACGTTTGGGCTTTGCGCGATATTAATTTGGAAGTAAAACAAGGTGAAGTGCTGGGCATTATCGGTAAAAATGGTGCAGGAAAATCCACTTTACTGAAACTACTTTCGCGGGTTACGGGTCCCAGTATCGGGCAAATAAAAGTAAAAGGCAGAATTGCAAGTTTACTTGAAGTAGGAACAGGTTTCCATCCCGAACTTACAGGACGAGAAAATATTTTCCTTAACGGAGCAATACTCGGAATGCGAAAATGGGAAATAAAAAAGAAACTTGATGAGATTGTAGATTTTGCAGGAGTGGCAAAATACCTTGATACGCCTGTTAAGCGATACAGCAGCGGAATGTATGTTCGTCTTGCATTTGCAGTAGCAGCACACTTAGAGCCCGACATTTTAGTAGTTGACGAAGTCCTTGCCGTAGGCGATGCCGAATTTCAGAAAAAAGCAATCGGCAAAATGCAAGATGTTTCTTCACAAGGAGGGAGGACTGTGCTTTTTGTTAGTTATAATATGACAAGCATTAGAAATTTATGTAAAAAAGGAATTCTTTTAAAATCGGGAATGATTAGTTTTGAGGGAGCTGTTGAAAGTTGTATTCAAACTTATAATACAATTACAGAAAATCAAAAAGAAGAAGCTATTGAAAATAATAAAATTAAAATTATCAGCTTTAATATAAAAAATAAATATAAAGAAAATGTATTTACCCCATTCGAAGAAATCTTTTTTAACTTAAAATTTGAAACAAAACAAAACCTTGGTGAAATTGATTTTACATTACATTTTTATAATGAACAAAATATAAGGGTTCTTGTGATTAGTTCTGTCCATAAAAAGCACTCTATAAAAGGCACAAAAGGAAAACATGAAATAACATTCAAACTTGATAATTTTAAACTTATACCCGGCAGATATTTTATTTCTGTTGGAATATTTGAAGACAGAATTGTTCCTGAAATGATGTTTCTAAACCATTTTGCTCTTTTTGATATTGAGCAAGATGATCGATTTGCAATAATTGCAGCAAATTATGAAGGTATATATTATCCTAAATTTGAAATCTTAAATTTTAAATAAACAATATACGTAACCCAACCAAATCTCCCCGATTTTAATAGTTTCACTGAAAAGTTAAAAGAACTCTGGGAAAGCAAACACTTAACAATTAAGGGTAAATTCCACCGAAACCGGAGCAAAACATTGCAAGTAAACTTAAATCTTTTTGATTATTTTAGCAAAACTGTAAGTAAACTTAAATCTTTTTTGTATTATTGCAATAATTATTAATATCCTTGTAACTTGCTGATATATGAAAATAATACAACGCAATAAATATTTAAACAAGATTTCTAAATTTGCAAATAACGAAATTATTAAAGTTATTACAGGACAACGCAGGGTTGGGAAAAGTTTTTTTCTTAAACTGTTGATAGCTGATTATTTAAAACATACACCAGACATTAATATTATTTATATTAATTTAGAATTGTTTGAATTTTCAACAATTAACACAGCCGATGATTTAGTAAACTATATAGAAAAAAAATCAAAATCTGCCGGAAATATCTTATTTATTGATGAAATACAAGAAATTAACGGCTTTGAGCATGCAGTTCGACATTTCTTTTCTAAAAATTACAATATTTATATAACCGGCAGTAACTCATCGCTGTTGTCAGGAGAACTTGCGACGTTACTTTCGGGAAGATACGTGCAGTTTAAAATTAATCCTTTAAATTTTACTGAATTTTGTAAATTTCACAAACTATCTGTAAATCAAAAAACGCTTAATTTATATATTAAATTCGGCGGAATGCCTTATTTGAAAAATCTTGACTTAAACGATGACGAAGTTGTTTTTACATATCTGCAAAATATTTATCAAACAATACTTTTGAAAGATGTAGTTGCAAGATACAATTTAAAAAATGTTGATTTCCTCGAACGTCTTGTGTTATTTCTTGCAGATAATACAGGAAGTATCGTTTCTGCAAAAAAAATTGCCGACTTCCTTAAATCTCAGAACCTTAAAATTTCAAATTCCGTTGTTCTTAATTATCTTAATTATATTAATAATGCTTTTTTTATAAATAAAATACGACGATACGATTTACAAGGAAAACGTTTTTTGGAAATAGGCGAAAAATTTTACTTCACAGACGTAGGCATTCGGAATGCACTTGTAGGTTTTAAGCCGCAAGACATGAATAAAATACTGGAAAATGTAGTATATTCGCATTTAATTTCAATTGACTATGCTGTAAGTATCGGAAAAATAAATAACCTGGAAATAGATTTTATAGCAGAAAAAAATAATAATAAAATTTATATACAAGTAACTTATTTGCTGACAGACAATAAAGTTGTTGAAAGAGAATTTGGAAATTTGGAAAAAATAAACGACAATTACAATAAATATGTTATTAGTTTTGACCAAGTTCAATTTGATAATAAAAACGGAATAAAACATCTGAGTTTAATAAATTTTCTTCAAAAACAAAATCTGTAAAATAGGGCTTGCTGAAAAGCTCAGATGTGCGTCTATTTTGGATTTTGTGAGATGTAGATGTATATAAATACTTCAAATTGAACAAAATACAAAAGAGATGTGCAGCTGAGCGGCAAAAATTTAGTAGTTTTATCAAAATAAGTACATGGGTTTCAAGATGTTTCATTCAAAAACCTTGCACTTTATCACAAAAATACAAATATAAAGTGTTGAATTACAATATATTTAGCATTTTTCAGCAAACCCTAAAATAAAAAATTTAAACAGCACATTTGTTGTTTTATTATGAAAAAATCAGATAAAAATATGAACAAACCAATATACATAACCCAACCAACTTTACAAAATTTTAACAAATTCATACAAATTAAAAGAATTTTAAAAACACAATCACATTTTTAAAATAAATAATGCTCACAAAAATATTAAACCTTTTGTTTTATTTCTGAAAATATATAAATTTGCATATAAATAGAAACAAAAATGCAATTTTTAAACTTTAAACAACAGTTTAACAAGTATATAGTATTTTCTGTAAAAGAAATAGATAAATTATACCCGAATTTTAATAAAATGAATTTGCTGACTTGGCAAAAAAAAGGATACTTGCATAAAATTAGAAATTCTTGGTATTGTTTTTCAGATACTATTATTGACGAAACAAGACTTTTTTATATTGCAAATAAAATTTACCAACCGTCTTACGTAAGTTTAGAAACGGCATTATATTATTACGGCGTAATTCCGGAAGCAGTTTTTTCAATAAATTCTGTAACAACGTTAAAAACAAAAGAGTTTAAAAATAGTCAATATTTATATACATACAGAAACATAAAAACAAATTGTTTTTTTGCTTATAAATTTGTGCAAAAAGAAAATTACACCTTTAAAATTGCTGAAATTGAAAAAGCATTGTTAGATTTATTATATTTTCGGCATTCATTAAAAACTTTTGAAGATATAATATCTTTGCGATTAAACAAAGAATTATTACTGAAAGAATTAAATATGCAAAAATTATCAGATTATGCAACCTTGTATAATTCAAAGATATTGTTGAAAAAAGTAAAAATAATAAATCAATTTCTGTATGATTAGTCTGAATGAAATAAAAAAATATTATCCCGAAAATTTGCACATTTTTAAAAATTTTATGTTGCGTGAATATCTGCAATATAAAATTCTTGAAATAATTTTTGAAAGTGAATATGCAGATAAACTTTGTTTTCTTGGCGGGACTTGTTTGCGAATAGTTCATAATAACTCTCGCTTTTCAGAAGATTTAGACTTTGATAATTTAGACTTATCTGAAACTGATTTTAAAGACATTTCTGTAATTATTGAAAAACAACTGTCAAAACAAGGATACGAAATTGACATCAAAAATGTGTTTGCAGGAGCATTTCATTGTTATGTCAGATTTCCGAACTTGCTTTTTAACGAAGGGCTGTCAGGTCACAAGGAAGAAAAAATATTAATTCAATTAGATACCGAACCACAATATTTCACATACAAACCTGAAAAATTAATTTTAAATAAATTTGATGTATTTACTTCGATAAACACAACGCCGAAAGATATTTTGTTGGCACAAAAATTTTATGCTCTTATTAACCGAAAACGAAAAAAAGGACGAGATTTTTTCGACATTATTTTTTTAATGAAATCAACACGTCCGAATTTTGATTATTTACAACAAAAAATTGAAAATAAATAATGAAACTGCTTTAAAAAACAGAGTATTACAAGAAATAAATAAACTTAATCTAACCGAAATAAGTAAAGATGTTCAACCGTTTCTGTTTAATCCGTCTGATATAAAGCAAATTTTGTTATTTAAAGAATATATAAATCAAATTTTTTGAAACAAATGATATACGTAACCCAACCGACACTTCCAAATTTTGATGACTTCACTGAAAAGTTAAAAGAACTTTGGGAAAGCAAACATCTGACAAATAACGGGAAATTTCATCAAGAATTAGAGCAAAAACTCGCAGAATTTCTTGGCGTTGAATATATTTCGCTTTTTTCAAACGGAACACTTGCACTTATCGTCGGCTTACAGGCACTCCGAATTACAGGCGAAGTAATTACAACGCCATACAGTTTTGTGGCAACAACACACTCTTTGCATTGGAACGGAATAAAACCTGTTTTTTGCGATATTTGTCAAGAAGACGGAAATCTTAATCCCGATAAAATAGAAGCACTTATCACTCCGCAAACAACAGCAATTTTGCCTGTTCACGTTTACGGAAACCCTTGCGACAACGAAAAAATTCAAAAAATAGCAGACA